>JAUPLE010001043.1 GCA_030837085.1 Acidobacteriota bacterium
GTGGAGACCGTCGTCGAATGACGTCGTATTGAAATCATAATAGGCCAGCGCCCCATTGGAATTGTTATAGCCCGGGAACAGCGAAGCAATGTCCGACCGGTAAATATTGTAAGTCGCGTGGTATCCCAATTTGACGCCGTCAACGTAGACATAAATGGTGGCGCCGTCTTTCTGGACCGTATTGGGGAGCGGCGTTAATACCCAGCCCTGCGTCCTGTAAAGATTCCCGGATGCCGTTCCGCCCGAGATTGGCGTATCAATGGCGCCAAAGGGTTTCACGGCGTGGGCATTGTCTACCGTGATAGTTTTGGATCCCAGGGTTACCTCGTTTCCTTCCAAATCCGTGGCCCTGGCCACGATGGTAAACGTACCGTTGCCGCCGGGCAGGAAATTAGTCAACATCATGTATCCCCAGCCGGCTTTGTACTTATAGGGATAATCGGGATATGCCGTTTCCACATCCGGCCGCGCCCCTTCAACAAACGTCGCATCGCCAATATAAACCGCAGTAGTGCCATCCATCCTGTAAAGCTTTACGCTTTGCACACCGACGTCATCCAGCGCCCAGCCGGTAAAAGGAACGCTGCTGCTGACAGTAGAACCGTCGGTGGGGGTGGCATATTCCCCGAAAGGCGACGCTGATCCGCCTGGATTAAATACATGTAAAGTGACTACGATGGTTTGCGGGGAATTGGAAGCATAGGCATCGGAAATGGTAATGGTCCCGGTATAGGTCCCGACAGCCAGGCCGTCGCTATTGACGGAAACAGTAACCACTCCCGTGTTGACGCCGTAATTGGGACTGCAGCTCAACCAGGTCTGATCGGAAGCCACAAACCAGTTCAGGGTACTGGCGGTTTTATTGCTGATGGTAAAGGTTTGTGAACCGGTTGCGCCCCCGGGGAATGCGCCGAAGGCTAACTGTTGGCGATTCAATCCGATTTCGGGGAGTGGGGTGAATTCCACCTTGTCCAGCCATCCGCAATCCGAGCCGTAAGACCAGGCGTAGTCTTTTACATAACTCCACTTTAACGTATGGCTGCCCCCGGTTATGACATACGATGACTGCTGCCATTGAACATCATTGCCGTAGATTTCCGCCTGGGTAACATCATCGATAGAAAACCTTAGTTTACCGTATTCATAATAGTACGAGGAAACATCCCACCAGAAACTCAACAAGCCCGGGCCGGTGACCGTGGTTTGAACCCAGGATGCCTGGGTGCTGTCCATGGGGCCGCTCTGGAGGGCATCTTCGCCGTAATAATAGTTTGTTGTTTGTTCAAACCAATTGGCGGCGCCGCCGGTAGTCCAGTAAAGGCTGCAATTGTCCACCGCCCCGCAGAGAGTACCGAATTCCGTGGCGGTATACTTGCAGGCAAACGCATCCAGGTTTCCTTTTAGCAGACTTTGATAAGGGCTTATAATGGGGAAATCAAAACTTCCCGTGGTGCCTGCCACATAAATATTGCCATCGTCATCAACCTCTATTCCTTTGGCGGTATCGATGCCGCCGCCGCCCAAATATGTAGAGAAAGTCAGGCTGTAGCCGTTGGCGGGCAGGATGGCAATAAACACATCGTAATCTCCCTTGTAATTGTTTTGGTAAGCCCGTCGGGTAGGAAAATTGGAACTTTTGGTGGAGCCGGCGATATAGGCATTGCCGTAGATGTCTAAATCTACATGAGAGGCGCCCTCCGTCTCAGCTCCTCCCAGGAAGGTAGAGTATACCAGTTCTTTACCGGTGGAAGCGAACCTGGTTACAAATGCATCTTTATTGCCCCCGGCATGAGAATACTGGACGGCATGGGAGGTAGGAAAATTGGAACTTTCGGTATCGCCCACCAGGTAAGGGCTGCCGCTGCTGTCTACGGCAATACCGTAGGCTGACTCCGCTTTCGATCCGCCCAGGTAGGTGGAATAGACCAGGCTGTTCCCAGTGGAAGAGAACTTGGTAAGAAATGCATCATATGCGCCGCCGCCATAGGTAGACTGGTATTTGTTGATGGTAGGGAAATTGGCGCTGGAGGTCCGTCCGGCTACATAAGCATTCCCTTCACCCACGGCAATTCCGTACCCCAGTTCTATACCGCTGCCGCCCAGGTAGGTGGAGTAAGCCAGGCTGCTGCCGTTGGCGGATATCTTGGTCACAAAGGCGTCGAAGTCGCCGCCGGCGTAAGATGATTTATAAGCATTCTGCATGGGGAAATCCGTGCTGGAAGTCCGGCCGGTAAGATACATGTTATTGCTGTTGTCCAGGGCAATGGCCATGCCTTCATCCTTGCCGCTGCCGCCTAAATAAGTGGAGTATGAAAGGCTGGAACCCGCGGCCGAGAGGATAATCACAAAGGTGTCGTTGTCGCCCCCGGCATTATCCTTTTGATACGGATTCTTAGTGGGAAAGTCGTCGCTGGATGTAATCCCGACGACATAAGCTTTCCCGGTGCTGTCCACTTCGATGCCTTCACTGACATCATTGCCGCTGCCGCCTAAATAAGTGGAGTAAACAAGGCTGTTCCCGTTCGCGGAGAATTTAGTAATGTAAGTATCATAAAGTCCACCCGCGAAAGCACTGCGATAGGGCTTGACAGTGGGGAAATTGTCGCTGTAAGTATCCCCCGCGACGTATATACAGTCGTTGCCGTCCAAAGCCAGGGCAAAGCCATGATCATCGTCACTGCCGCCCAGGTATGTGCAATAAATCAATACCACCGGGTCAATGACCAATTCACGGCTCTTGTCGTAAGCCCCTACAGTAAATCCGAAGGTATTTTCAGCGATCTTTTTAAATTGAGCATCGACCACTGCCCGCTCATCCTTACAAACCTGGTAACTTACCGGGCATTTATGGGTTAATTCACCCGATTGCGTTGAGATAACCAGGTTTCCTGCCTCATCGACGCGGGTGTCTTTTACATTTTTATATTGGAAACGAATATTCCCAGGATTTCCCCCGGGTTTGACGATCCAGTCGTATTCGATTTGCTTTTCCTTGCCATATACCTTTAGATCGATGTTTTGGTAGATATTTTTATACATCACGGCTTTTGATGTTTGAATATCCGTGCGCCACTGTGATGGGTCGCTTCCTTTCAGATAGTTTACTTTATGATCGGTTAAATCCACTGGAACCATTTCCGGTCCAGGATTGGCGCCGACAAAAGCAAACTGGGACACGTCCCGTTCCTGGGCTGTCCCAAGGCCATCGAAAATAAGCCCTTCTTTTGTCATCCACAGTGTATAGCGTGGGGTTTTGGCGTAAAATCTTGCTTTTTCGTCAACCTGCCCCTGGTTGGGAATAAAATAAAGGGGAATATTCCCAAAACCGGCTTGTTTTCCCATCATTCCCACCTGGGGAGATTGATCCTGTGATGGTTGAAATCCAGTTCTTTGCATCTGAGACATCTGTGAGGTCGATGCAGAGAAAAAGATGAACGACCATACAATAATAATACATAAAATAATCAAACGTTTCATTGAAACCTCCTGTAATTTTTCCATAGTCCATACGATAGCATAATTCCCCTGGTTTGAAGTAAAGATTTATAAAACTTTATACTTTTTTTTTTGAAGTTGGATTAGAGAGGGTTTCGAGATGTAAATATTTATAAATATTTACATTAAAAAATGGCAGCCCACGAATTACTCGAATTTTCACGAATATTTTTTTTCATCATTCATCATTCATCAATTAGAGTTTTGGCATTTATTTTTTGGTCATTTGGATTTGTTTCGGATTTCGGATTTCGGATTTTATCGCTTACAAATCAGGGTTGGCAATTCCGGCCTTTTTTGTATTCGGAGGGCGTCATCCCGGTATATTTTTTAAAGGCATTATAAAAAGCCACCATGGTATTAAATCCCACATCAAAAGCCACGGCCGTAATTTTCACATCCTCCTTCAGCGGGCCTTCCAAAATCTTTTTGGCCTCTTCGATACGATAGGAATTGATGTAATCCGAAAAATTACGGTTTAACTTTTCATTGAGGACCTGGGAAACCACGTGATGGCCGACGCCCATTTTTTCGGCCAATCCTTGCAAAGAGAGATCCGGTTCACGGTACAATTTCTCAGTTTCCATCAGGCGTTTGAGTTTTTTGACACACTCTTCGGCATACTGGGGATTGATGGAAGAAGTTTTATACCTTGCTTTTTTCTTAAGGAGATGTTTTTTATAGCCGTAAAAACCGGCGGCAACCGCGGCCATCAGCAAAAGAATAACCACTATTCTAAAAAGAGGGGTTTTATAAAAGAGGGCTTTCAGGGTAAAAGTCACGGCGTCGCCGGTCTGGTTCCACAGCCCATCGCTGTTACTGGCAAGCACCCTGAAGGTGTATACGCCCGGGGCCAAATCCCTATAATGGGCGACCCGTTCTTTGCCCGGGGGCAAGAATACCCATTCATTATCAACCCCTTCCAACCGGTATTTAAATTTAATTTTTTCCTGCGAGAGAAATGTGGGCGCAGTGAATTGGAACTGGAAATCCGTGATACCTTTAAACGTATGTGCATCTTCATTGGCCAGTGGGCCCCGCAAGGGAATCGCCTGCTCATTAAATAATACCGCTTCGATTACCACCGGCGGAGGGACTTTGTTGATTTGAATTTTCCTGGGGTTTACAATAGTAATTCCCTTTTTAGTAATAAACCATAATTCACCGTTGGCCGTTTTAAGCGCCGAGTTCCTGGAAAGTTGATTATTAAACTCGATGCTTTTCATACCGTCGGGAATACCGAAAGAAGTACAATTAATGATATTTTCACCCTCGGGGCCGCCGCTGGCGCCGCCGCCGTCGGCGAACCGGTTAAGTTCTTTTTTACTGACACGAAGAATGCCGCTGTCGCTCATTAACCAGAAATTCTCCTGGGGATCTTCAAAAAACTGGTATATAAAATTAGTAGTCATACCTTCGGCGGTTGTAAATGACGTAAACGTACCGTTTTTAAAGCGTTTCAACCCGACCCCATGGGTGGCCAGCCAGAACACACCGGTCCCAGTCCCGGCCCCGGATGCCGAAACAGCCGGGTCTTCGTAAATGCAGGTGACGGAAACATCCTGTAAATAATGCACAACATTTTCTTTGCTTATTTGGCCGTCTTTTAAAAAAGTAATGCCTTTATCGCCGGCAATCCAGATGTTTTTTTGCTTATCCTCATAGACATTGTGGACCATTTTTCCCAATAAACCGCTGCGGGAGTTCAGGGTGGTCATGGCCCCATTGGTGTAACGGCTGACGCCGTCAAAAGTGCAAAACCAGGGATTGCCCCGGCTGTCCTTAAATATCGAAGTGACCAGGTTGTCGGCCAGGCCTTCCCGGGTAGTCAATTGCACCAATGTTTTATTTTTCGGTTGAAAAGTAAAAACTCCATTGCCATTGGTGCCCAGCCACAGTTTCCCGCCGGCGTCGTCAGTGATGCAGGTAATACCCATGCCGGAAATACGGGGCAGTTCAACGGATTCGATATACTCCCTGCCCTTGAATCGGTACAATTTTCCCCCCAGGGAGCCGATCCAGGTATCGCCGCCGCGGTCTTCAAATAGGGAAAAGAGAATTTCCTCCCGTGGGACTTTAGCCGGTGCAAAGGATATAAATTTACCGTCTTTTATGCGGCGCAGGCCCGAATCAAAGGTTCCCACCCACAAGGTTTTTTCTTTATCTTCAAAAAGGAACGCAATAGTAAAGGGATTTAAGACGCTTTCAAAGTGGAATACGTTTTCCCGGTCTTTTTTTATACGGTTTAATCCTTTGATCGTACCCACCCAGAGGTTGTTGTCGCTGTCTTCAATAATATAAGTCACATAGTCGTTGGATAAGCCATCCCGGGCCGTATACCTATCGGTTCCTTTTTCGGTGACCCGCAGCAGGCCGTTATTGGTCCCGATCCACAACTGGCCGTTACGGTCCTCATGCATGAATATAATATGACATTTATCCAGGCCGGCAATGGGGTATGGGGAAAATTTCCCCTCCCGGTAGATAAAAACGCCGTCTTCACGGGTTCCAAACAACAAATTACCTTTTGCATCTTCAATGATGGCGTTGATTTTTTTCCCGGTTAATCCGTGCGAAGCATTGAATGCCGTAAATTTCCCGCTGCTGTAGCGGTCCAGGTAACTGGTAAAAAAACTAATCCAGAGATTCCCCTTTATATCGTCTTTTATGCGGCGAATACGGTCCCTGGTGAGGCCGTCGGCGGGAGTGAGGGTTTGGAATTGATCGGTCTGGTACCGGTATGACGTTAAACCCGCGGAACTTCCGATCCAGAGGACCCCTTCTTTATCGACGAATAAGCTATCCGGGATCGTATTTTCCTGGGAATCGTTATTACCGGCGCCGGTAAAATGAATGATGGAAAATTTCATGCCGTCGCAGCGCAGCAGGCCTTTGGGAGTAGCAATCCATAAGTAGCCGTCCGGGGTTTGGGCAATGGAGCCGATGGAGTTGGAAGGGAGGCCGTTGGAGATTTCCCATTGGTCTACCAGGTATTGATCGACCGGTTTATCAGGGTCCAGGCCCCATAACAATCGACTGCAAAATAATAGGGCTATAATAGCGATACTTAATATGCGCCGCGCTGAACGAAGAATATTAGGCAATTGACTATCCATAGCTGTTTTTATTTACTTGTAAGAATAGAATAATAAAGGAAATTGAGGAATATTTCAATAGAGAAATGCATTTTTTATAAAAAAAAAACAGCCGGGCCGCGAATTGTTTGCGCCCGGCTATCTTTATGAATTTATCACTCATAAATGAATGGATTAGCAAAAAATAGGTACGGCTGTGCGGTCCGCCTGGGGTTCCCCGAAACCGCCTTTGACTGCTTTCTGTTCATCGTTGTTCAGGGTCGTGATGAAACTCTCAACTTTAATTCCTTCAAGATTCAATTTTTTTTTGTTATTCATTTTAATCCTCCTATTAATTATTTCAGCTTCCCGAGCTTATCGTTTGCCCGTGAAGCATTTCATTATTACCAGACTAATAGATAGCAATTGTCGTGCCAAAATGCAGAGAACGATTCCTATCAATGGAAACACTTGATAATAAAGGGTAAACCGCTGGGGTAGCGTTAAGAGGATAAAATAATAGAATTATGAACTATATGAACTACATGAATAAAATATGAACTTCGTTCATAGAGAATTGGTAGAGAACATTAGGAAACAGTAAGGAACAGGCAGTGCCTTCTGCAATTTTTTTACTCTAGGAACCAAACCAACTACTGAATAATTTCGAAATAATGTCTTGCTCAGTCCTCCGTACTATGATATACTGAGATGGGCAAAACTTAATCTTGGTATTAAAAAGTAAACAAGAACACCGCATGAAGAAGCAGAGTAAATTAATAAGTTTAAAAGAAAATATAAGGAGGAAGTAAAAATGAAAAATCAAAGAGAGCAAAAGAAAATTGGTTCTAAATGTAGAGTATTCGCAGTTCTTTTATGCCTGGCATTTACTATTTTCTTTGTCGCCAATGGAATTGTATATGCGGCAGTCCAGCATTCCGGGATTTTAGGGACGGGAGAACATTTAACCGAGGTAGGAGTATGGGGGGATGGAAAAAGTTGCGCTGCATTTGCCCAGTATAACCGACTCTATATGGGCAGCGGCAGGACCATGATTATTTATGATACCAGTATTCCCACAGCCCCGCAAAAGATGGGAAGTGTAACATTGGATACGTTTATATACTCTATTTATGTTTCCGGGGACTATGCCTATGCTGCAATATGGGATAAAGGTCTCCAGGTGGTGGATGTATCTGACCCTTATCACCCACAGGTCCTGGGGATTTTTAATACTCCAGGCATTGCCAGGGAAGTGTATGTCCAGGGAGTCTATGCTTATGTGGCGGATTATGACAGGGGATTGAGAATTATAGATGTGTCAAATCCGTCGGCGCCAACAGAGGTAGGCTACCTGGATACTCCGGGGCAAGCCTGGGGTGTCTGCGTTTCCGGGAATTATGCCTATGTGGCGGATTATAATGAAGGATTGAGAATTATAAATGTTTCAACCCCATCAGCGCCTTATGAGGTCACTCACCTGGATTTTTCAGGGAATACCGAAAAAGTGGTTATATCCGGGATATATGCATATGCAGCGGATTACATGGCCGGTGTGAAAATTATTAATATCAGTGTACCGGAAGTCCCGGTAATTGTGGGCACCATTTATAACCTGTACGGTACGGAAATTTTTGTATCCGGCAATTATCTTTACAAAGGAGGCAGTAGTGGATATTTTTATATATTCAATATTTCCAACCCGGCTTCGCCTTATAAGGTAGGTGAGTTTTGGGATAAGTCGCAATTCATCTATGATATTTCCGTATCCGCTAATTATGCTTACGTGGCGGCAGCCGATTATGGAGTGCGCATACTTGATGTCGCCAATGTGGCTGCCCCGGATGAAGCAGCGAATATTGATACGCCGCACCGTGCCATGGCAGTGGATGTGTCCGGCAACTATGCCTATATCGCCAACGATAAAGATGGCTTGCAAATTATCGATATATTAAACCCTACAGTTCCCTGCCGCGCCGGGTTCCTGGATACACCCTGGGATGCCTATAGTGTCCGGGCGTCGGGTAATTATGCCTTTGTTGGTGAAGCCAGTGGATATTTGCGTATTATTAATGTTTCCAATCCTGCCTCTCCTACGCTGGTGGGAACCTGGATCGCCAGTGCAGGCATAAATGGGCTCGATGTAAGTGGTAATTATGTTTATGCAGCCAATGCAAGCATGGGGTTGAAAGTTATCGATGTGACCAATCCTGCCGCTCCCACACAAGTGGGTTCCCTGGATACACCAGGATCTGCTTCTGATGTGATGGTTTCAGGAAATTATGCTTATATCGCCGATTTTCAAAATGGTTTATATATTGCCAATATATCCAATCCCACTGCGCCGTTTTACGTCGGGAGTTTGCCGGCTTCAAACATCAGGAGTCTTTATGTATCCGGTTCATATGCATACCTGGCAGAATATGCCCTTGGTTTAAGGATTGTTAATGTACAGAACCCGGCAAGTCCCACTGTAGTCGGCTCGCACGGGGGATACAGTTACAGGATCAATGTGAAAGGCTCGTATGCGTTTGTCGCTGGCAATAATAATGAAATCCGGGTTCTCGATATTAGTAATCCGGCTTCCCCGGTGGAAGTAGCCTATAACGCTTCGATACTTACTGCTTCGGGTATCGATATCTCCAACAATTATGCGTATGTCACCAATGGCGAATGCGGGCTGTCTATCTTTGATGTATCGAATTATACTTCCTTCATCCGGATTACGGCGCCCAATGGCGGGGAAAATTGGGAAGAAGGTACTGAGCAATCGATCACCTGGACCAGCTCCGGTATCATAGGAAATGTAAAAATTGAATATACCCCGGATAACATGGATACCTGGATAGAGATAGCCTCTTCAACGGGAAATTCAGGTACTTTCACCTGGACAATTCCGCAGGATTCTTCATCCCAATGCCGGGTTAGGGTGACGGATTCAACCGGAACGATTTCCGATGTCAGCGATGCGGTATTCACTATTACTCCACCACCCACACTGACCTTGACCACACCCAACGGCGGCGAAAATTGGGAAGGCGGCACAAGTAATAATATCACCTGGACTTCTACCGGGGCCATCGATAATGTTAAACTTGAATATTCCATCAACAACGGCAGTTCCTGGAA
>JAUPLE010001044.1 GCA_030837085.1 Acidobacteriota bacterium
ACATTACCGATATCGTCGAGGATGAAACCGGCAATTTATGGCTGGGAACTACGCGGGGACTCCTTTATTTCAACAAGAAAGAAAACAATACCCTTGCGATTACCAAAGAAAACGGCCTGGCACATAATATCGTAACAAAAATCTTCATCGATAAAGAGAAAAATATTTTTATCGGCACCCGCTGGGGCCTCTCCCAATTATCCCTTGACCTATTCAAAATGTACGATGTCGCCGACGGGTTACCCAACGAATTTGTCTGGTGTTTTGTTGAAGACGAAGAAAACAATTCGATACTCATCGGCTGCGATAACGGCATAGTTGAAATGCGGAAAAACGATGGAAAAATATACAATTTACCCATAAACGACCGGTTAAGAAAAACCTCTGTCAGGGCCATCGTTAAATTAAGTCCAAAGGATTTTCTTATCGGGACCCGGGACAGCGGCATTTACCGGTGGAACCACCATGACAAACTGGAAAAGGTCCATCCTGACGCCCAGGTTTTTTCAGCCCTTAAAGCCCCTGGCGCTAGCGGTAATATTGTATGGTGGGGAACCGCTAACGGCCTTCTCAAGCATGATTTTGAAAAGAATACCTTTGAAACGTTCCAGGAGGATTTAAAGGACAAAAATATCTGGACACTGGCCCCTTATGATGAAGATACACTATTGATAGGCACCGGCAAAGGCGTACAAAAATTCCAGGAAGGAAAACTCGTACCCTTCCGGTTGGGAACCCTCATCGGGAATCCCACCATCAATGATATTAAAGTCACTTCGAAATTCGAAATACTGGTGGCAACGGAACTGAACGGTCTTTACATTTACCGGCATGATGAAGATGACAGCCAATACACATTGATACATCTCACCACCGCCAACGGGTTAACCCATAACGATGTCTGGTCCGTCATCAACGACGGCAGCGGCAATATCTGGTTCAATACCAGCGTTTCTCTTGACAGGTATAGTAACAAGGGCTTTATTTCGCATTTTAATAAGAATACAGGCTTGTATGGCAATGAAGGCGCTATTCACGCCTCATTTAAAGACAAAAGCGGGAAACTCTATTTCGGCATTGTACCCGGATTCGTTGAAATCTCACCCCGGGAAAGAAGCTCGGATATCAATCCTCCCATCTTGTATATAAAGCAAGTTATCAGCGATGGCGGCGCCGGTTCAAAAACAAGCGCCTCTGTATTAACCGGTAATATGATCCTGCCGTATCGTCAAAACAATATTGAATTTCAATATATCGCCGTTTCCACTCGAAAAGAGAACCCTGTTCTGTATCGTACCCGCCTCTATCCCTTTGACAAACAATGGTCTGAACCTACGCGGCATACTTTCGTAAAATACATGAACCTCCCTCCCGACCGCTATACTTTTCAAGTAGAAGCCAATAACGGCGGCTTAGAGACGCCCTGGATCGAATCCCGGAACACCATTACCATGACCATTGAAAAACCTTTCTGGCTAAGCGGGTGGTTTATATCTCTGGCAATAATGGCCGGCATTGGACTGATCCTTTTGTTCATCAAAATCCGTTTAAATGCGCTGGAAAACCAAAAAAGAAACCTGGAAGCGTTGGTTAAGCGACGAACCGAAGATTTAGCCAGGCTCTCCATAACCGATCCCTTAACCGATCTAAAGAACCGGCGCTACCTGGAAGAAAAAATCAAGGAAGATATCAGCTTGATCGAAAGAGGAATATATAGGCAAACCCAATTCCCGGGCAGAACCCCCCCAAGCCCTTATTTCTTCCTGGGGATTTTCATCCTGGACATCGATCATTTTAAAAAAGTCAACGATTTATATGGTCATAAAGCCGGTGATACCGTCATCATCGAAATCGCCCGGCTGCTGCTTGAAATATTAAGGAATTCCGATACCATTGTCCGCTGGGGTGGGGAGGAGTTCCTGGTTATCACCCGGCAAACCGAAATAAATAATTCCTTTGAAATGGCGGAACGCATCAGGAAACGAATCGAAGAACATCCATTTAAAATCGATGAAAATATCTCCATCAACAAAACCGTCAGCATTGGTTTTGCCCATTTCCCTTTCATTCCCGGAGATACCAAAACGATCAATTGGACCCAGGTCATTTCCCTGGCCGACAGCGCGCTCTATATCGCAAAAAAGAACGGCCGGAATTTGACCGTAGGAATAAAGGCCGGTCAGAGACCACTGGAAATCGACGCCAAAGTAATCACCGCGGATATTACCATGGGGATTGAGATGGACTATTTAGAACTGGTATGCTCTAAAAAGAACCTTAAAACACCCCAACCCAAATCATAGGAGGATATACCACATGTTTGGCTCAATCGGGTTCCCGGAATTAATGATGATATTAATTATAGCGTTGTTATTGTTCGGGCCCAACAAATTACCTGATATCGCCAAAACTCTAGGAAAAACCATCCAGGAGTTTCGCAAAGCCGTCAACGAGGCCAAGGCCTCCATTGATGAAGAGATTAAAAAAACAGGCATCACGGATGTGGCTGATGATCTCAAAGGCATCAACAGCGATATAAAAGACCTAGCCTCCAGGGGAATAGGATTGGATAATGACCAAGAAAAAACAAAATGAAATGACGTTTTTTGAACACCTGGGGGAATTACGGAAACGGATTCTTTATTCCGTATTCTTTATCCTGGTATTTTTTCTCGTATCCTGGGCTTTCGTAGAAAAAATCTATCAATTTTTGGCCCACCCGCTGCTGCAATTCATGCCCCCAGGGGAAAAACTGGCTTTTACATCATTGACCGAACCCTTTATGATGTATATGAAACTTGCGCTTATCTCCGGCCTATTTCTCGCCTGTCCCTTTGTTTTTTACCAATTGTGGTTGTTTATCGCGCCGGCCCTTTATAACAAAGAAAAACGGCTGGTAATGCCCTTCGTCTTTTTTACCACGTTCTTCTTTCTATTAGGGGGTGCTTTCGGTTACTATTATGTGTTTCCCTGGGCCTGCCGCTTTTTCCTGGATATTGGCAAAGACTTCAAAGCCATAATCACCATCGACCAATATTTTTCCCTGGCTTTCCGTGTACTCCTGGGCATTGCCGTCGTTTTCGAATTACCTGTACTGGCCTTCTTGCTGGCCAAATTGAGAATCCTGACCGCCCGTTTTCTAATCAAGAACTTCAAATATGCCATCGTCCTGATCTTCATTATCGCGGCCGTTATCACCCCCACGCCCGACGCCGTAACCCAATCCCTGTTTGCTGTTCCAATGATACTACTTTACCTGTTGAGCATCCTCATTGCCAAAATCGTTGGCCCAAAGGAAACGGAATAAAAAAATGTTTTTCACTATTAGAGGTGGAAAAAATAATATTTATTTGATAAAATAGTAAGGTAAATTATTTTATGAATTAAATTAAAAAAATTTTTAAGGAGTAGAAGATGATAATGTACATTTACAAATTAATTTTTATTTTACTTTTTGCTTTTATCGGTTACAATTTCCCCCCCTTAGCGGGAACTAGCCCGATTTACGGAGCATTGTGGGGGGCCGCTTTTGCCCTGACCCTGATCCTATTGACCATCAGGATCAAAAAGACAGAATTGAAATATATCTGGAGCGCCACCATCGGTGTGATCGGGGGAGGATTGCTGGGATTTTTCATGTTTAAAATATTCAAGGCGATCATTTTCCATTATCCCTCGTTTTCATTATCTTCCCAGATATTTTTCAACACCTTCTTTTTATTCGGTTTCCCCGTCACCGGCTTGTTTGTCGGAGTTCTTAAACCCAATATGTTTTCTCCCCTCAACATCAAAGAATTTTTCAGGGGCAGCAGCGCCTTTACCGAATCCTATCTCGTGGACACCAGCGCTATTATCGATGGACGAATCGTGCCCATTACCCTTTCCGGTTTTGTCAGGGGAGAATTGATCATTACCAATTTTGTCCTTGCCGAACTCCAGGCCATTGCTGATTCCAATGACCCCATTAAAAAAGTCAGGGGAAAACGCGGATTGGATGTCATCGAACAATTACGGACCAGCTCGCAAATATCCATTACTATCCTGAATAAAAATATCTCCGGTGTCAAAACCGTTGATCAAAAAATCGTACTGCTGGCCAAAGACCAGAATTTTAAGATCATTACCAATGATATTAACCTCAGCCGGATTGCTAAACTCCAGGATATCACCGTTCTCAACGTCAATGAACTGGCCTATGCCTTAAAACCTATTGTTTATCCCGGTGAACACCTGAACGTTCATATCCATAAAGTCGGAAAAGAGAAAAAACAAGGCATTGCTTATCTTGAAGACGGCACCATGATCGTTATTGACGAAGCCAAGAACGATATCGGTAAGGACCTTGAAGTAGAAGTAACCTCGGTCCTGCAAACCACTTCCGGGAAAATGATCTTCGGGAAGAAATTATAATAAAGGCAACGAAGAAAAAGTAAAAGCATGTTGAAAATTCGCTCCGGGATCGGGTATGATCTCCATCGAATCGAAGCGGGCAGCGGTCTATATATCGGGGGTATCCGGGTTTCCGATACCCTCCGGTTCGTTGCCCATTCCGACGGCGATTTGTTGATCCATGCCCTGATCGATTCCCTGCTGGGCGCCATCGGTGAAAAAGATATCGGTGAACATTTCCCCGATACCGATGAACAATACAAAAATATAAAAAGCACCATCCTCCTGGAGCGAATCGCGGCCCTACTAAAAGAAAAAAACGTCGAAATCATGAATATCGATTCCGTCATTATTGCCGAGCGGCCGAAAATCAGTCCCTTTAAAGATCAAATCCGGGATAACATCGCCGCCATCCTGGAAATCCCCAGGGAAGATTTTAATGTCAAGGCAAAAACAAAAGAAGGCAGCCCCGACAGTACGGACGGCGTGGGTAGGGGAGAGGCCATGGAATGTTACTGCGTAGCCATGGTAAGGTGCAAAAGTTAAATGGCAAAAATCCCCTTAATCACCATAATCGGCGTTCCCAATACAGGGAAATCCACCCTGTTTAACCGCCTCATCGGCGCTAAAAAAGCCCTGGTCCATTCCGATCCCGGCATGACGCGGGATATCTTTCAAAAATCCTTTCAAATAAATGATAAAGAGTACAAAATCCAGGACAGCGGCGGATTTTTCCCGGACAACCAGGTCATTACCGAAGAGATCAATAAACGAATCTTCAAGGAAGCCAAAAAATCCGGTTTAATTATTTTTCTCTTTGACGGCAAACGGGAATTATTAGGCTATGAAAAGGACCTTTTCCTTGAAATAAAAAAGATCAATAGCCGTATTTTGCCCGTGATTAACAAGGTGGATAACCCGGAAAAATATAGTCTACCCAACTCCTACTACCGGTTAAAAGAAGATTTTCTTTTTATCTCCGCCGAACACCTGCAAGGCCTGGATGAATTGTTGGAACGCATCGAAGCGGCATTTGAAGATTATACGCCTACCGTTAAAAGCACTGAACTACCCAAAACACGAATCAGCATCATGGGAAAACCCAATGTAGGCAAGTCATCGATAATCAATAAGATACTGAATGAAGATTCCGCTATTGTCAGTCCCATTGCCGGCACCACCCGCGACTCCATCGACCTGGAAGTAAAACGGGAAGGAAAAACCTTTATCCTGGTAGACAACGCCGGTATACGCAAATTGAAAAAAGTAAAGGAAGATACCGAAAGCGCAGCGGTCATACGGGCCGAGAAAGATATCCTGTACGCGGATATAATCATATTTGTGATAGACGCCTCAAAGCGAATTGATCAAAATGACCTCCTGCTGGCCCATAAATTATTAAAGGCAGCCAAACCCGTTATTATTGCCGCCAATAAATGGGACCTGGTGGAAAATACAGATAAACACAAATCACAGACCATTCGCGACAAGATTCGAGAGAGTTTTAATTTTTTCTATTTTGCGCCGTTGATATTCATTTCAGCCCTTACCGGGAAGAATATCTTCAGCCTTATCGATAAAGCCGAAGCGATCCATAAAAAATTGAATACAAAAATCAGCACTCCACGGGTGAATACCGTTATCCAATCTATTTTAAAAGAACAGAAATTCATGACCGAATCCAACAATGTATTTAATCCCAAGTATATTACCATCGAATCCTACCAGCCATTCTTTGTGAACTTCCACACCTCATCGGCATACAAATTAAAACCCTTTCATGAAAAACACCTGAAAAAACGTATTGTCGAAGAATTCGACCTGGAAGGCATTCCCGTGTTTATTAAGATATCACCCGGTAAAAGGAAATAAAATTCAATGTCGACATGTCGACATTAGATTTGCCCCCGGCGGCAAGAAACCCTTTCTCGAAAGGGTTTCTTGACTTCCTAAAGCTTTTGTTTAAAGGATATGATACAAATGATTAAATTAGCGGTCTTCGATATGGACGGCACTATATTTGAAAGTTACCTGGACTGGCTTAAAATACGAGAAGAATTAAATATTCCCAGGGGTGATAGTATCTTGAAAGAAATTTATAAAGACGGGAAAGTTGATGAACCCCGGTTGGAGATATTGGAAAAATATGAAAGAGAAAATACCCTGCAAACAAAACCAATCCATGGGTTTTCCGAATGTTTACATTATCTCGAAAGCCGGCAAATCAAGACCGCGTTAGTGACGAATAACAACAAAGGAAATACCGATTATCTTTTAGATAGGTTCAATTTACGTTTCGACCTGGTAGTCACCCGTGAAATGCGGTTATGGAAACCGGAACCCGATGCTTTTTTTTATATAATGAATTTATATGGGTGTACGGCGGAAGAGATCATTTCAATAGGGGATAGTCATTACGATTTTCGGGCATCCAGGGCGGCACATATACGTGCGATCTTCATAATTGAAAATGAGAATAGGGGAGTCCCCATTGAGAGTGATGATGGAATTACCTATTTCAATGATTATTACCACCTGAAAGAGATTTTGAAGTTACGTAAATAAATAAAAATTTTTGGAGGTCCAGGAACCTTTTTATAAAAAGGTTCCTGGCCGCCGGAGCCAGCAGGCTGCTGGACCTATTTGCACGGCCATGGAGTTTTCCGATGTATTGGACCTCATCTCAAACCATTATAGGGAGTCCCAGCATGGGACCCGCCGGAGGTATTTTTTCTATTGACAAAAAAGAAGAAATTGACTAATATAAAGGTATACTTTTTCAAAGCATCTCAAAAATAAAAAAGGAGTAATGAAAGTGATTATAACAATTGCAAATCAAAAAGGAGGTGTCGGTAAAACGACAACCTCCATTAATGTATCTGCGGCGCTGGCTTTCCTGGGTCACAAAACCCTCCTGGTGGATATGGACCCCCAGGCCAATTCGACCGTATCGTTTATCGATCCTCACGGCTTAAATCATACTATATTTGATTTATTGGAAAACAATGAAATGTCTGTAGATAACATTGTACAGCCCACCAACATCAATAATTTATTTGTTCTGCCGTCGTCCATTGCATTGGCGAAACTGGAGTCCAAATTAATAGGGGAGATCGATGGCCATTTCCGGTTAAAAGATAAACTGGACAGTTCTAAATATAATTTTGATTATATAATCATTGATACGCCCCCAACGTTGGGCTTGATTACCATCAATTCATTGGTGGCAGCCACGCATTTGTTGATCCCCATACAATCATCCTATTTCGCCCTGGAAGGAACCGATGACCTGTTGGAAACCTTTGAAAAAGTTAGGTCCCGAAGTAACCCGGACCTGGTTCTAATGGGGGTCGTAGTCACTATGTATGATCATCGAACCGTAATTGCCAAAGACAGCGTGGAACATATAAAGAAATTATTCGGCAATAAAGTATTTAAAACATTTATTTCCAGGAATGTCCGGTTGGAAGAGAGTCCCGCTTATAAGGAATCGATCTTTACATTTGCGCCCAATTCCAAAGGCGCGGAAGAATACCAGGCGCTGGCAAAGGAGATAGTAAAAAATGGCTAGAAAAGTTGGGCTTCCTGATTTTGTGAAATCAAAATATGACAATCATTTCGTCGATGAAATATCGCAGCGGACACGAACGACCATTATCCGGAATATTCCCCTTGAGAAATTAACAGCCAACGTGTTACAGCCCAGGAAGGATTTCGGGGATTTAACCGAATTATCCGAATCCATCAAAGAAAAAGGCATACTTGAACCTGTTTTGGTGAGGCCAAAAGACGGACAATTTGAAATCGTTGCCGGGGAACGGCGCTACAGGGCCGCAAAATTGGCCGGCCTTACGGAAATTCCCTGTATCGAGTATGATGTCCCTGATAATGAAGCCCTGGAATTATCCATTATCGAAAATATTCAGCGAAAAGACCTGGATATTTATGAACAATCGTATTCCTTAAAGTCTTTATCGGAAGTTTACGGCTATACGCACCAGGAAATCGCCCAGAAAATCGGCAAGTCCCGCGTAACAGTCACTGAATTAATTCGTATTACCGATTTGCCGCCAAATGTCTTACAGCAGTGTATGGAATTAAATATCGCTTCCAAAACGTTTCTCCTGGAATTGGTGAAACTGGAAGATGTCGATGAAATGCTGGAGGTTTTAAAGGATTATTCGGACAAACCGTTCTCCAGGGAAAAAATCAAAAAGAAACGTAAAGGTGAAGAAGAAGCCGGTGAAAAACCTGTCAGTGGAAGTGGCAGCGGCAGTGGTTTAAAATTCCAGTTTATCACAGAAGATAAAGCGGTTAAAATAAAGTTTGATATCAAATCAAAGGATACAGATAAAAACAAGATCATTGAAATCCTGGAAAAACTGATAATCGATCTGAGAGAGGATAAAATCAACCTAAATAGCCCGAATCCCTGATTTTGGCGTTTCGCATATCTATCTAGTTTACATAATATGTCTTATCCGAATTATTATTTACGCTGAACTTGCCCTGAAAC
>JAUPLE010001045.1 GCA_030837085.1 Acidobacteriota bacterium
AATTCATCGAGCATGTTAAAGATATCTTTGACGTTTTCTACCGCCAGGACTTAAATACAACCCAGGCGGTCGAAAAACTGAAAAAAGAATACGCTGACATGGAAGAAGCCAATATTATTATGAACTTCATCGCCAAAACCAAAACAGGCTTGCTGAAAAGTTTCAGGCACGGCAACGGTAATGGAACGGTATGAATGAAAAATAATGAATGATGAATGATGAATGATGAGCAATGAAAGTTCTTTAAGATTACGAATCGGCGTCATCGGGACCGGCGCCATGGGAAGAAACCATATGCGGGTGGTTCACTCCATCCCTACCATGGTGTTAACCTGCGCCGTTGATCAAAGCCCGGCCAACCTCGAAGAAGCATGCACCCCTTATGAAAACAGTGGTTTAAAAAAATATGAGGATTTCCACGATATCGTGGACCAGGTGGATGCGGTTATGGTATCTACCCCCACCATTTATCACTACGAAATCGCCCGCTTCTTCCTTGAGAATAAAAAACATGTGCTGCTGGAAAAACCGATGAGCGCAACCATCGAAGAAGCGGACCGGTTAATCGAATCGGCAAAAGAAAATAATGTCATCCTGGCCGTGGGCCACCTGGAACGTTTCAATCCCGCAATAGAATATATCCGGCCGCTTATTAAACGGCCGTTATTCATCGAAATCCAGCGGTTGGGGCCTTTCTCGCCCCGCTCCCTGGATGTCGATGTAATCATGGACCTGATGATCCACGACCTGGATATCCTTTTACACATGGATAATTCGGGTCTCAAGCAAGTGAATGCTTCCGGGGTGCCCATTATCTCCGATAAGATTGATATAGCAAACGTAAGACTTCAGTTTAATTCCAAACTGGTGGCCAATGTCACCGCCAGCCGCGTTTCCCAGAAAAAAACACGAAAACTCAGGATATTCCAGAAAAATCAATACATCTCCCTGGACTATAAAAAACGAACGGTTAAAACTTTCGCCCTCTCTCAAGGCAATATTGTTGAGAATATCCCTGATATTAAAGATGTTGAACCACTCTATACCTTATGGTGTAATTTCTATAATTCCATTACCACGGGCGAAAACAATAATGTCTCCGGTGAAGACGGCAGAAAAGCCCTCGAACTGGCCCTTATGATCTCCGAACGTATCAATGAAAATATCGCCGGGATTTAAAGATACCCGCGAAACACGCGAAATACGCGAAAATGAAAGGGTAATGTGAAGGAATTTGAAACGTATATTTATTCCCTGATTGAAAAAGAAATTATTCCGGGCATTTCCCTGCTGGTAGGAAAAGGAAAGGATATCCTTTTTAAAAAACAGTATGGATTTAAATCCCTGCTTCCTCAGAAAGAACCCCTGGAAGAGAATACATTGTACGATCTTGCTTCTCTTACCAAACCCCTGATTACTACCCTATTAACGCTTTACTTGCTGGAAAAGGACAAGGATTTGTACCTGGAAATGCCAATAAGTAAAATACTCCCATTCATGCCCTTTGATATTCGATTGTTTCATCTACTGTCCCATTCTTCAGGTCTCCCCGCCTGGTATCCTTTTTATCTGTATATGGACCCTCATAATCCCGACTATTTCCCGCAATTGAAATCACTCCAATGTGAATCCCGGCCCGGGGAAAAGGTGAATTACTCCTGCGTGGGCTATATTGTGCTTTATTATCTTATTGAAAAAATAAGCGCTACCCCGTTTAAAGAGTTGGCACAAAAGATCATCATCGAACCACTGGGCTTAAAACATACATTCTTACCACTGCCGGAAAACTTAAAACCCCTGGCTGCCCCCACGGAAAATGGGAACTTCTACGAAAAACAAATGGCCCTGGCATCCCCGAAACATAAAGCCCTGGCAGCACGTTTCGAATGGCGAAACGATGTGATACGTGGGGAAACCCATGATTGCAATTCCCACTACCTGGGCGGCACGGCCGGGAACGCCGGTTTATTTTCTACCTGCGAAGATGTGTTCAAGATAGTCCGGGAATTTTTCCCCGCCACCGCTTCCATCCTTAGCCCCGAATCTACTCAATACTTTTGGAGGAATTTCACGGCATCGGATCCACTTCACCGTACCATTGGCTTTAGTCGTAATTCATCTACTTCTTTGACTTCCGCGGGAAGAGTTCTTTCTCGAATGGCAATCGGACACACTGGCTTTACCGGGACCTCCCTATGGCTGGACTCAAAAAACAACCATTCGTTTATTATACTAACCAACCGCATCCATCCCAATGTAGGCTATATTAATTTCAATAGGATTCGTAGAAAATTACATCAGCACGCGGCGCGTGCGTCCTTTTAAAAAACCCCGAAACCCTTTTGAAAAAGCCCGCGGCGCGGGCGCCCTTTTAAAGAACCCAGGGACCTTTTTGAAAAAAGGTCCCTGGACCCCCAAAAACTTCTAATTATTAGTCCAGGTCCCGTACTATCTGACGAAGCCGCTTCTTCTCCCCTTGCTGACGCTTGCCTTCTAACCGATTTACTTTGGAACCTAACGAAGGCGCCGTCTTTTTCCTTGGTTTGGGTTTCTTCGTAGCTTTTTCAATCAAATCTACCAGGCGCGCCAGCGCATCCTGCCGGTTCCGTTCCTGGTAACGGTACTGACGCGCATCAATAATCAATTCCCCTTCCTTGGTCATACGCCGCCCCGCTAATTTGACCAATCGTTGTTTCACATCCTCCGGCAGTGACGGCGAACCAATCACATTAAACCGCAATTGTACAGCGGTGGAGACTTTATTAACATTCTGCCCGCCCGGGCCGGAAGCGCGCACAAAGTCCCATTCAAGTTCTTTTTCATCAATAAACAGGTCACCAATTACATGTATCATAAAGAAAGCTTAACAAAAAAATAGGTAAAAAACAAGTGGAAAGGGAAAAAGGAGTATGGTTTCTTAGTCAAAAATTTTTGGAAGTCCAGAAACCTTTTTATAAAAAGGTTTCTGGCTGCCGGAGGCAACAGGAAAATTCAAGAGCGGAAGTGGTCGTAGCCGTTGGTACGTGGTTGTATTAATTTCCCTTTATCAAGGATGATTAACTCTCCAGGTTGAGGGGTAATTTCCCCGATGATATAGTAATCGATATGTTCCTTTCTTAATTCCTTTTCCTTTTCCGGGGCAATGGTAAACAGCAGCACGTAATCTTCACCGCCGGCCAATACCGGTTCATGCTCATCCAACTGGTGCAGGCTGCATGTCTCTTGCATTTCCTTTGTAACCGGGATATTTTCGTAGAAGATTTTCGCCCCTTTTCCGGAAGCGGTCAATACCCGTTTTAAATCGATGAGCAAGCCGTCCGAGACGTCGATCATGGCATTGACGTAATTGGCCAGGATAGGGCCTTTTATTATTTCCGGGACGACGGTTTTGTGTTTTTCCATCAGGGGACCGGCGTGGATGCCTTTTTTCAGCAGCATGAGACCGATGGCTGACTCCCCGGTTACTCCTGTAATGCCGATCAAGTCTCCTGCTTGTGCGTTATGCCGGTAGATTGGTTTTTTGGCGCGACCGATCATGGTAATGGAGATATACAGGTGGGCCGCGGATGAGAAATCACCGCCGGCCAATTCCACTTGCCACTGGCGGCAACCTTTTTCCAGGGCATTAAAAAAGTCAATATTCGCTTCTTCGCCCAGCAGTTTGGGGAACCCCAAGCCCAGGTAGAAATATTGCGATTTCCCGCCCATGGCGGCGATATCGCTGAGATTAACGGCAATGGACTTTAAGGCCACTTCTTCCAATGTGTAGTAATCCAGGCTGAAATGGACATTCTCTATCAATAAATCCTTGGTGATCAATTGATAATCGTCGCCTATCTTGACTACCGAGGCATCGTCGCCGATGCCTATGCCGTGACTGAAAGGAAACCGCTCTTTCAGAAACTCGACAAACCGGGCTTCATCCATGGGAAGTGTGATTGCCGTTATTGGCGCCGTTGCTGGGGGGGGTATTGAAGACTTTCCGGGTTAGGGCAGTATCCACCACTTCGGTGATATTTTTTACAAAAACAAACTCGATGCCTTCCAGGTAATTTTCTTTGATATCCGCCATATCTTTCTTATTTCGCAGGGGCAAGATGATTTTTGTAATACCCGCCCGTTTGGCGGCCAGTATTTTTTCCTTGATGCCGCCCACCGGCAGGACTTTTCCCCTGAGGGTAATTTCCCCGGTCATGGCGATTTGCCGGTTGACCGGTACATCCATAAACGCCGAACATAAGGCGGTAGTGAGGGACACACCGGCCGAAGGACCATCCTTGGGGATGCCGCCTTCGGGTATATGAATATGGATATCGCTCTTTTCAAATCTCTGGTACTTGATGCCCAGTTCTTCGGATTTCGATTTTAGAAAGGTTAACGCCGCCGTGGCGGATTCCTTCATGACATCTCCCAGGGAGCCGGTGGTGATCAACTTACCTTTGCCGGGCATTAGTTTCACTTCGATAAAAAGAATATCGCCGCCGTAAGGGGTCCAGGCCATGCCGGTGGCAACGCCCACGTGGTTTTCTTCCAGTAATTGATCGCGGAACAGTTTCGGGGGGCCAATGTATTTTTCCAGGTTGCGGATCGTGATCTTATGCAATTTCTTTTCGCCCAGCGCTACTTTATGCGCTATTTTGCGGCAGATGCTGCCGATTTCCCGTTCCAGGTTCCGCACCCCGGCCTCCCTGGTATTCAAGGCAATCAGGTTGCGAATGGCGCCGGGGGTGAAATCCACCAACTTCTTATTAAGTCCATTGGCCTCAAGTTGACGGGGGATCAAATGCCGGCGGGAGATTTCTATTTTCTCTTCCTCGGTGTAGCCGTGGAGATTGAGGACTTCCATGCGGTCTCGGAAAGCGGGTTGTATGGGTTCCAATAGGTTGGCCGTGGTAATGAATAGTACTTTGGAAAGATCGAAAGAAACGCCCAGGTAATGATCCTGGAAGGTATTGTTCTGTTCGGGGTCCAGGACTTCCAATAATGCGGAAGAAGGGTCGCCCCTGAAATCCGTACCGATCTTGTCCACTTCATCCATCATGAAAACCGGGTTATTGGAACCCGCTTTCTTTATTTCCTGGATGATTTTACCGGGTAATGCGCCCACATAGGTCCTGCGGTGACCGCGGATTTCGGCTTCATCGCGGACGCCGCCCAGGGAGATGCGGACGAATTTCTTGTTTAATGCGCGGGCAATGGATTTTCCCAGTGATGTCTTGCCCACGCCGGGCGGGCCGACAAAACATAGGATCGGTCCGTGGGCTTTGGGTGTGAGCTTGCGCACACTTAAATACTCCAGTATCCTCTCTTTGATTTTTTCCAGGCCGAAATGGTCCTGGTTCAATACGCTGCGGGCGCGCTTCAAATTAAGATTGTCGCGGGTGGACACGGACCAGGGCAATTCCAGCAGCCATTCCAGGTGGTTCCTGACTACGGTACTTTCCGCGGATTCAGGGTGCATCTTTTTCAGCCGGTCGATATTGCGCTCCACTTCTTTCCTGGTTTCATCGGGCATTTTGATTTCTTTGAGCTTTTTTTGATAAGTGTTTAATTCTTCGCCATTCTCGCCTTCCTCGCCCAATTCTTTATGTATGGCTTTCAACTGTTGTCTTAAGAAGTATTCCCGCTGGTTCTTATCCATTTCGCCCTGGGCTTTGATATTGATCTGGTTCTGGATGTTGAGTAATTCCAATTCGTAGTTCAGGAATTCATAAACTTTGGCCAGGCGTTTCATGGATTTTTCTTCGGCCAGGATTTTCCAGGAGTCCGCGATTTTCAAATCCAGGTGGGAGGCGATAATATCCGCCAGTTTCCCCGGTTCTTCTATATTTTCGGTAATCACAAATATTTCGCTGGGAATCTGTTTACCCAATTTAGCCGTTTGTTCGAATTTTTCCCGGACATTTTTAATCAGGGCTTTATCCTTCATACTTAGATGGGCGGGAGTTTTGTCTTCGATGACTTTTATTTTGCCTTCGATAATCCTGCCGTCATCTTTGAAAGAGGTGACTTTAACCCGTGATATGCCCTGGACCAGTACGCGCATCCTGCCGTCCGGGAGTTTTAACATCCTGATGATCAGGGCCACGGTTCCGAAGGCGTATAGGTCATCGCCGGAAGGGTCTTCCACGTTGGTATCTTTTTGGGTCAGCAGCAGGATAAGGCGGTCGGAATTCAGGGCTTTATCTACGCCCCGTTTTGATTTGACGCGGCCCGCGTAGAGCGGGACGATCATGTAGGGAAAAACGACGATATCCCGAAGCACGAGTATCGGCAGCGTTTCCGGTATATTTAACGAGTCTTCGTATGGTTTTTTTACTATCTCGGAGCTTTGTTCTTTATTATTTGTCTTTTTTTCTTCGTTCATGGTTCACCTCGATTGTTCATTTGATATCCACGGAGATTTTACGCGGTTTTTTGCGCGGGAGTTTAATGGTCAGCACCCCATTTTCCATCACGGAATGAATGCCGGAGGTTTCCAGGGGGAAATCGATGACGATTTTTTTGAAAAAATTACCGAACTCCCGTTCAAACAGGTGGTGGGTTACCTGGGGCGCTTCGATCCGCGGCCGCGGTTTCGAGCCTTTGATAATCAATTCATTGTCGCTCTGCAGGAGGATGGAAACATCATCTTTATTGACCCCGGGCAGTTCTACTTCGATCACTAATGTGTCCCCGGCTTCGATGATATTGGTTCGGGGTTCCCAATCGACATGGGTGCTGATACCGGAAGAGAAATTTTTTGTTATTTCTATTTCTGAAAACGGGTCATTCTTTTTTGCCATTTATTCCTCCTTTTTCAATAGGTCCTGGAGTTCCGCCATAAATTCTTCTAGGCTTTTGAATTCAAGGTAGACAGAGGCGAAACGGACATATGCCACTTTATCCAGGGTCTTTAATTTTTCCATGATATATTCGCCGATGCGGCGGGTGGGGAACTCTTTATCCGAATTGTTTACCAATTCTTCCACCTGGAAGGCGATTTGTTCGATTTGTTTCGATGAAACAGGTCTTTTTTCCACGGCGCGGTAAAGACCTTTCCTGACTTTATCAATATCGAATATTTCTCGGCGGCCGTCTTTTTTAACCACCATTAAGGGGATATCTTCTATTTTTTCATAGGTGGTAAACCGTTTCCCGCAGGCCAGGCATTCCCGTCTGCGGCGGATATAGTTGCCTTCCTTGCTTTCCCTGGTTTCCACCACCTTGTCTTCAAAATTGCTGCATTCAGGGCACTTCATCCTTCACTCTTTACCCTTTGATTTATTTTCATCTTTGTTTGTTTTTGTTTCCTGGGTATGGGTATCCAGGGATTTTATAGCTTTCAGGTTCAGGCCTTTTATCCAGAGGGAGATAAGGCCGGGGATAAGAACAGTGGCGAGAATCAGGAAATGAACCAGGAGCGTATAGGCCGCGGCCTGGTTGGTTTCGACGTTGTATAATTTTTCCAGGCCGTGCCGCGACGCGGCGTCGAGACTGCCAGCCATACCCGGGGTGGGTACGGACGCCGCCAATACGATTATACCGAAATAGGGGATGGTATCGACCAGGTTGACCCTGGCGCCGAATTCGAACCCTTTCATCAACAGCCAGTAAAAGGGAACATAGAATAGCCACACCCATATGGAGGCAAAGACTAGCTTTACGAAATCCCATGCCCCCAGGTCCAGGCGCAGATTTTTGATGAAATTGATCATAAATGAGACGGCGCGTTCCCTGATTCGCGCCGGTACGAATTTTGAGAAAAAAAGAACGGTTTTCTCTACCCGGTGAAAGACTTTTTCCGTATTTAACAGGTAAAATAGGACGAATACAAAGACGATAATGGGAACGGCAATATATGCGGCGGTTTTCAGTTCCGACATGAATTTCGAATCGTTACCCTTGACGAAAAAGAGGGAGATCAGGAATATCAGTACGATCATAAAGGCGTCGATCAAGCGTTCCAGGACAATGGAAGCCAGGCCGCTGCTCTTGCTTATTTTTTCTTCGTTAGCCAGGAGTATTCCCCTGGCGGGTTCTCCCAGGCGGCCGGGGAGAAGGATGTTGATAAGGAAGCCGATGGTGGTATAGTGGTATAATGTAAAAAGGGGTATTCTTTTTTTATGGGGTTTTAGGAGGAGTCCCCAGCGGTAGCTGCGGATGAAAAATTGTAAGCATAAACCTATGAAAAAAACCATGGCATAGAGGGGGTTGATTTGTTTAATAAGGCTCATTACCTCGTGGAGGTTGACGTCCTGTAGGAATAGGTAGAGTAGTGCGCCGACAATTACAATAATTAAAAGTATCTTTACGTATTTCATAAGGCTTATATGGTAATATTTTTTGCATCATAAGTCAACTGCTTTTGCCGGGGCTTGACAAATGTTCGCCCATACAATAAGATTAAGACATGAACGAAAATCCGGAAAATATAAATGATAAGTCGTACAAGAAACCCAAACGTTTCTTTGAAAATTCAGGCACAGTAAACCCGGAAGAGGCTTATTATGTCCAATTGGAAAATGTCACCAATACAAAAAAACAAGACATGAAAACCATGGTGGACCTGGGGCGATATTTTTCCATCTTTGCCCCCCGTCAGAGCGGCAAGACAACCTTCCTGAGACAAACCTGCCGCCAATTGCACCATGATCCCACTTATATAGCTGTCATATTAAGTTTCCAGGAGTATAAAAGCCTTGAAAAATCCCAATTTTATGCGCTGATCGAAAAATATCTCTACCCCCAATTGATCGATAGGTTAAAGGCGGTAAATTGCGAAAAAACCGCGGCCGTTCGGCAATTTTTGTCCAGTCATCATCTCACCGGCCATATGGATTTCAAGCAATTATTCGAGGAGTTAAATCTAATTTTGTTATTTAAAAAAATCGTTATTTTCATCGACGAATTTGACGGTATCCCTTTAAGCGAGTTGGAGAATTTTCTTCATGCCGTACGTGGATTGTACCAGGATTACAAAGATATCAAGCAAAAGGCGCTTTATTCCGTGGGACTGATCGGCATTCGCAATATAACCAAACTCGTTGTGGGCGGCGTGTCGCCGTTTAATATTGCAGACCAGGTGGTCTTGCCCCGGTTTTCTTTAAAAAACGTCCACGACCTCTATGGCCAATATACGGAAGAAACCAATCAACCTTTTACCGGAGAAGCTGTAAAAAAAATCCATGAAGAAACCGCCGGGCAGCCATGGTTGGTGAACCGATTGGGTACAATTTTGACTCTCGATATCAAGTATGGGACCGTGGAACCCATCGACGAAAAAGATGTTGAAAAGGCCATTCGGCTGCTGCTAAAAGAAAAAAACGCCCACTTCGATAATCTTTATGAGAAAGCCAAACTGTACAAAGAAACATTTGTAGAGATTGTGTTTGATAATGTCGAATATTATCCTGACGATGAAAATCAATCGTGGTTGGAGCAGTATGGTCTTATAAAAGATAAAG
>JAUPLE010000113.1 GCA_030837085.1 Acidobacteriota bacterium
AAATTGGAAACCCATTATTTATAAGACAGAAAACGGTGGTTATTGCGTATCTTACAGCACTGCCCCGGGCGGGCCTTATAAGACAGTTGGCGTCACCGATGATAAAACGGTTGCGAAGATGGAAGTCAAAGGACTGGATAAGAGCACCGCCTATTATTTTGTACTGCAAGCCTGGACCGACCCGCACGGAATGAACAAAAACAAAATAAAAAGCGACTTTAGTAAGGAATTCCGCGCCGCCACTCGAGGGGTCATCATTTCCGGTGTTGTCACAAAATACAGTGATGAGACAAAAAGTCAAGTCGAAGCGCTCCAGGAAGTGCATATAGTGGCGTCCAATAACGGCGGCGCCGCTGAAACCGATAAGGAAGGTAAATATATTTTGAACGTCATACCCGGCTGGACCGGTGCAGTGACGCCCTCCTTAAAGGGCTATGATTTTTCCCCCAATGAGCGGATATACACGCCCCAGGATACAGACAGCGGCAGCCAGGATTTCACTGCCACTGCCAATACTATTATTACAGGAAAGGTGACTTATAATAACGAAGGCATTGAGGGCGTTGAAATGGACTTTGAAAGCAAACAAGGAAAGACCTTCCTTACCGAGACCAACAGCGACGGCAAATATGTATCGATTGTTCCTTATAATTGGTCAGGAACGGTCACACCCCAAAAAAACGGGCACGGGTTTAAGCCGGAACAAAAAATATACGGCGGCGTTACTTCCCGCCTGGAAGGCGAAGACTATACGGCGGAGTTCCCGGCGATTTCAGGCCGTGTGACGGGCCGGCACGGCAAAACCGGCATCCCCGGGGTGACGCTGAAACTTTCAAATGTGGAAACGGATAAATTCAAATATTTAAAAGAATATGCAATCACGGATGCAAATGGAAATTACACAATCGATATCCCGGTTAAATGGTATGGAACCGTGAGACCATCGAGAAAGAGGTATATTTTTTATCCGCCCGCATGGGACAACTTAACCGAAGAGACCACCATAGCGGCGGTGAACTTTAAAGCTGAGCGGGATTTTAAAATATTTTTCCTGGTCTCCGGCAATTACTTGCGGCCGGCCGAGAGTGGTTTCGCGGATATTTACGGAAGTGAGCCAATTTATCCCGGCATTGCCGGCGGTTATAAGTTTAATCGCAATTGGTACATATGGGGCGGGTATTCTTTCTTTTCCAAAAAGGGCAAGTCCGCTGTACTTGAAAAACCGTCCAGATGGAAGCAGGCATATTGTTCCCTTGGGATCGGGTATTATCAGGATCTATCCCTTCGCTTCGCAGTGAGGGCCGGGTTAGGGACAATTTATGTACGTTTCAGCGAAGAGGCTTTCGGCGATAAAGTGACGGCCAATACTTTCGGCGTTGGATTAGAAGCAGCCGGGATTTATAAGATCGATAAACACTTATTTACGGAAATCTCATTGGGTTACCTATTTGCTTCCGACACCGTGGAAGAAATAGAAATAAAGCTTGGCGGACTAAGAGCCGGGATCGGTTTGGGCTTGAGGTTTTAAGAGAGAAATTTGCCCTACCCTTTTGAATATTGATTCCAGTGATAAAACCTTTCCCCTTGACAAAAAAACGTAACTCCATTATGATTACCATATGCCGACAGAACCTTTAAATTCAAACGAAAAAACATTCCGGAACCCCATACGCATCTTTGAGGGAGCGGGTCTCGTAAATCCTAATGAGTCTTATTATGTTCCCCTGGATAACGTGACAAACAAGAACAAACAAGACATTAGAACCATGATAGACCGGGGCAGGTATTTTTCTATTTTTGCCCCACGCCAGAGCGGCAAAACCACCTTCTTAACGGAAACCTGCAATCAACTCCACAGGGATTTCACTTATGTGGCCATCATACTCAGTTTCCAGGACAACAAAGATTTCAGCCGGGAAAAATTCTACGCCTCCATTGAAAGATATCTTTATTCTCAATTGATTAACCGCCTGCAAGAAGTTAAATGCGAAAAACTCGAAGCAGTAAAAAAGTTCTTAGACCAACACCATCTCAGTGATAATATGTCTTTCAAAGTACTATTCGAGGAACTCAACCAGATCCTTCAATTCAAAAAGATCGTTATTTTTATCGACGAATTTGACGGCATCCCCAGGTCCGAATTGGAGAATTTCCTTACTTCCCTGCGGGAATTGTACCAGAAATACAAGGGCGTAAAACAAAAAGCCCTTTATTCAGTAGGACTTGTAGGTATTCGTAATATAACGAAACTGGTGGTAGGAGGCGTTTCTCCTTTTAATATTGCCGACCAGGTCAGCCTGCCCCCTTTCAGCCTGGAAAATGTACGCAGCCTTTATACCCAGTATACGGCAGAGACCAATCAACCTTTCACCGCGGCGGCTGTACAACGCGTCTATGAAGAAACTGCCGGCCAAACCTGGCTGGTGAACAGATTGGGTTCCCTTTTAACCCTGGAGATCAAACCCGGCACAATTGAACCCATCGATGAAAAAGATGTTGATAAGGCAATACAGCTCCTATTGCTTGAAAAAAATGACCATTTCGATAACCTGTACGAAAAAGCCAAAGCGTACAAAGAAACTTTTGTAGAGATCGTGTTTGATCATGTGGAATATGACCCGGATGACGAAGACCAATCATGGCTGACTCAGTATGGGCTCATAAAAAAAAGAGATACTCATGCGGTGGTCGCCAACTCCATATATAAATCACGCTATATTAAAACTTTTTTCAAAGAAGCGAAAGCGCTCCAGGAGATTTCTCTAGCGGAATACACACTGCCCGGGAACCGACTGGATATGGAACGAATACTGCTGAATTTCAACCAATATATCACGCAGATTGGCGTCCGGGCTTTTTATCAAGAGAATAAACCTTATGAAAAAGTGGGACAATTTCTTTTGACCGCATGGTTATATCCATTTATAAAAAGCGGCGAGGGAGAACTCCGCTGTGAAATTTCCACCGGGCTGGGAAGAATGGATATTCTCATATCTTTTAAAGGAAAAAAGTATATTATCGAGACCAAAGTGAACCGGAATGATGATATTTCGATGGTATTAAAAGAAGGAATTCTCCAGTTAACCAGGAAATACCTGGCCACTGAAGCGGTTGGCGAGGGATACCTGGTCATTTTTGATACGCGGCTGCCTGTGGGCGTCTCCTGTAAACCTCAATATCACCTGGAAGAAGACAAAAAAGTAACCAGTTTCACCATTGCAATTGGTCGAGATAATTAAAGTGTGCCTGCCGGATTAAAATTTTTTTTGCCGGAACACCGGAACGGATGAGGCAACTTCTATTGTTTATAAAATTCCTACCGGTAATACGGTCACTTTGACGCCGTTCTTGTCCACTACTTTTTCCAGTTGTTTCGCCTCTTCCGGGGTGACTTCAACAAATACCAGGAACGCCACCTCTTTTAATCCCATCTGCCGGCCATAGTCCGCCGCCTGCTCAATACCTCTTTCGTGTGTATACATATCCTTGAAACTCTTTAATTCCAGGGCATAGATTTTTCCTTTATATTTCAGGATTAAATCGATTTTGCCGTTTCCCGTGGGGAAATGCGGGATCACGTCCACTTTCCTGGATTTCAGTAGATCATATAGGTAGCGATATAAATTAAAATGATATATGGCTTCATATATTCTCAAATCGTCTTTGCGCCGGGGCACATCCTTGAAAAATACGCCCTGGTTTTTACTTAAGTAGGCCTGGTAGCGTTTTATGATATTGGGGAGATATAGTTTCTCTTCATCCACGGCGTCTTCCATGGCGTCGAATGTGGGGATCAACGGGCCCAGGTAATTGAAAAACCGGTCGGAAAAATAGTTAAATATCCGCTTCTGCACAAAGGGACAGGAAAAGCGAAGATAAAATTTGCCGTCGTCCGCTTTTTCCAGGTCGATCACGCCATTCATGTATAAATAGTTGTTGTCAGGTTTGTCGAATTTGAATTCAATTTTCTCGCCGGTTTTAAAAAATTCAATGACGATCTCGTCGTAAGGGGGTTTGTTTACCTTGCTGATGAGGTTCATGATATTGTTATTGGGCAGGATATGGGTAGCGGCGCTGTAGGCTTCTTTAAAATTCCGCATGGTAATGGGCTTCTTCGGATCAAGGTTATACGTTTCGGTGAGCAGTTCGCCGAACCAGCAGGTTAAACCCGGTTGGCCGCGCATTTCATCGTAAAGCGTGCGAATGACTTCGTCTTCTACCGCCTGGCCGCTTTCTTTTTCGTACCATTTAAACATTCCCTCCACT
>JAUPLE010000114.1 GCA_030837085.1 Acidobacteriota bacterium
AAATTATATCGATCGGTATATTGAACTACGTTTCCCTCAATGTTCTTGCTGCTGGGCCGCCAGATTTTGTGATTCGTGCTTTAGAGATGCATTCAAAGATGGCGTCATGCATTCCAATGAGAATTCTAAAGATTGCGTTTCTTTAAAAAATCACAAAGAAAAATTGCTGGAGTACCTTTGTACATTAATGGACGATAATCCCGGGGGACTTGATTATTTGATGGAGCGTGCAATTCATTGATGTCAATGAAAATATAAATCTAAGGAGGATAATATGAAGTCAAAAAAAAAGGAGTTCGAGCCGCTGGGGCCTGGTATGGAACTCATTCGCGGAGGCGTTGAGTTAGAATCAACCAGTGATTGGATTTTTTGTTCCTGTACGCCCGCAGAAGCTTATACTTCAGGTCAGCAAGGCAATAGCGGATGCGCTTGCGGATGTGACGATGGTATCGGCGGTGTTGCTGGCTTTAATAAAGCTTACATGAAGCAAGTACTAATCTGGCTTTGACCCTGTGAAAGAATGTATTTATTATCAACTCATGGAGGGGGAAAATCCCCCTCCATTTTACTACAAAGATCATCACAATAACCTAAAGGAGAAAAGATAATTATGTTAAATCGATATTTCAAGATGCAAACACTTATATTCCTGGTCCTGGTATTCGGGATAATCGTCCACCTCCAGGGTGAGTCGTCTTTTACCGCAAATACCCTTAAGGATATCGAAGCAAGAGAGGGCAAGATAAAATTGACCCTGGTTCGTGTCTGGGGAGATGAGGATACGGATGATGAAAACCAATTTTTTCGCTGTCCGGGCGATATTAAAATCGATTCGATGGGAAAGATTTATATATTGGATTCCGGGAATCATCGCATCCAGGTATTTGACCAAACCGGAAATTTTATTCGTACCATTGGGAAACGTGGTCAAGGTCCCGCTGATATGTTGGGACCATCTTCACTTTGTTTTACCGGAAATAATAATATTGTCGTTTCGGATACATTTAACTATCGGCTCCAGGAGTTTAACCCAGAGGGAAAATATATCCGGAGCTTTCGCACGGGTAGTTCGGTCATATCCAGGTTTTGTATCTTACCTAAAGATGAAGTACTTTTTTATTTGCCCAAAAAAGAGGATGAAAAAAAATGGGCGTTATCGGTGTTCGATTTGCAGGGGAACTGGAAAAAAGATATTTTAACTCTTCCCTGTCATGATGAAGAATATGCTTATCAGAGCTCAGACAAGCCGCAAACCGTTAGAGAATGCGTGCAGGAGTCTATTTCATATTTGCTGGACGATAAAGGTGACATATTTATGTTATACAGCGGTTTTCCCGCTTATCAAAAGTTATCCGGCAATGGGCAGTTGTTGGCGACAGTAACTTATGAAGTCCCGTATGAAACATTTAAAATTAACCTGCCTCCCAATGGTGTTATTCCCCAGGTTTCCCGCGGTAACGCTGAAATAAAGCAGCGGTCATCATCCGATTTTACTGTTGACCGGCAAGGCAGGGTTTTCCTGGTAGCCAATGATCGCCTATTGGCGCAAAAAGAAAAATACTATATCATCGGCCCCGGTGAACGGACTTCAAACGATTTCCCGGAAAAGACAGACTTGCAGCGGTTATTGATTTTTGACGAAAAGGGTAAGATTATTGCGGCAAAAAAGCTTTCGGTGTTTTGTGATCGAATCTATCTTCATGACGATCGTTTGTTCATCATCGATCAGTACAGACTAATGATGATCTATGAATATAAATACGAGCTATGATTCTCTTCAAGCTGGAGCAGCCGAAGAGCCGTAGGAATGAAAGGATGAAGAAATCGTTTGTAAAGAGATTTAGGACGAAAAATGCTCCATATATTTATGATGTCAACAGCAATGAAGTGATACGGGTCAATAGCCCACTGTATGACCTTATCGATGATATCGGAGTTAAGGATTCTAACGCCATTGTAGAGAAATGGCGACACCGGTATTCAGAGGAAGAAATACGAAAAAGTGTACAAGAAATTGAAGATGCACAACAGAAACATCGATTATTCTCAGATCATAGACCGCTCATTTCTTCCGGTTATACGTCCGCCGAGCATATTAAAAAAAACCTGGAACATAATCTCAATCAGATTATTCTTGAAGTCACTTCCCGGTGCAACCAGAGATGCAAATATTGCACATTCTCCGGGCGGTATTCTTATTCACGCCGTCACGGAGAGAAAGATATGCCTGTGGATATCGCTTTAAAAGCAGTGGAATACTTTATTGAGAACAGTAAAGGAAAATCGGAGAAGATGCGGCCGGTAATCAGTTTCTACGGTGGCGAACCCATTTTAAATTTGAATTTAATAAAAAAAATCGTAGATTATACAAAAGAAAAAGGTGTGTTTGATCGATTCTCTTTCAGTCTTACCATTAACGGGACTTTATTGACGGATGAGGCCATCTCGTTTTTTGCCGACAACAATATGATGATCATGGTCAGTCTTGACGGGCCGAAAGAAATCCATGATCGCTATCGCGTTTTCCCTTCCGGTAAAGGAACCTTTGATACTACCCTGGCCAATCTGAAAAAAATTAAAAGGTATTACCCAGTCTATTTTAAAGAAAAAGTCTCTATCAATGCCGTTATTTCACCGCCATATCCCTTTGCTTCAGTCATTACTTTTTTCTCCAGGAGAAAACTCTTTGAGCCTTTAAAGGAAAGTGTTATCATTAATCCTGTAAATGGTTGCGATACCACCTTTTTCCATGATTTTGATCTTGAAGATGAGTTAAAAAAGTTGCCTGTTGAATTTCATAAGTTACGCATGAAATACAAAAGAGCACTAATCCGGGGGCAGTACGACCGGTTGACCATTGAAAAATCGCTTCTTCTGGATGACTTTTTTGCCATTTCTCGTCGTAAATTGCAGCCGTTAGAGGAAACATCGCCCCCGTTTGGCGCTTGCCTACCCGGTCAACGGCGATTACTTGTCAATACGAAAGGTAAATTTTTTATGTGTGAACGAGTTGGGGCTAATTATGAGATCGGCGATGTGGAAAACGGTTTGAATTTTAAAAGAATATTTGATTTCATCACGGCCTATGATGAATTTTTTAAAGAGTGCAGTAATTGTTGGGCGCTGCGATTATGTAAGAAGTGTTTTAAAGATTTTCACAAGGGAGCGGATTTTGATCACAAGAGGAAAGGAGGGCTGTGTAAAGTAATGTTGGAGGAAATAGAAACGAATCTCATTACTTTTTGTGAAATTCTTGAAAAGAAACAGGATGCTTTTAAAGTATTTGAGAATGTTGTCATGGTATAGCCCACAGGCATTTTTATCAGTTCCATCGGCTTTTTAAGTTTCATCTTTCCTGAAATTCTTTTTTATAATGGCTTCGTTTTCCAGGTAGAACCTGGCGGCATAACCCAACAACGAATTCTTAAACATGGAGGAACGATTCATTAACCAGAAAAGTTTCTCCGGGGAATCGATATCATTTACATCTTTAAATTCCGCCCTGGGAAACCGTGTCCTGGGATCATAGAACATCTCGCCCTCTCCATGAAATACATACTCGATGCTGACATTGTAAGCGGCGGAAAGATCAAGGAAAAACCCCGGACCAGGATTTGCTTTTCCGCCTTCTATTTCGGAAATATAACTGGCGGATGTATTGAGAGAAGCAGCCATTTCCCGCTGCGATAAGCGTAAACTTTCACGGACTGCTTTTACTCGCTGTCCCAGGTCAACCAGACGTTCGCTTTTGCCTACATGATAGTCTGATTTGTTCATACTTTTTCACCCATTTCAAAAGCGCTCTCGGTATCTTCTCTTTATTTTTGATACCCGGAGTTCGGCACCTTTTGCCCGTCATCTATTTCAGAGTTCAAATCGATATCTTTGAAATCGGTTACATTTTGGATCCAGCTAACCGACTCACGGAAATAGACTCTTCTTCTTATATCTCTAGCCATGAATACGTCTTGATCGGTAAGAAAGAGGACATATGCTCCTGCTTCACTAATAGCATGCATTTTTTCCACCAGGGCATAACAGAATTCCCAGTACATTTTCCTGGCAATGTTATTGATTAAATAAAAA
>JAUPLE010000115.1 GCA_030837085.1 Acidobacteriota bacterium
AGCCCTGCTAAGAACCCGATGGGGCCTTCCGGCGGCTCGTTCCGCGTGCTGCGCGGCGGCAGTTGGATCATCGTCGCCCCGCGCTGCCGGGCGGCTTGCCGCAACGTCTTCCACCCCGCCAACCGCGTCGTCAATGCTGGCTTTCGCCTTTTGAGGTTATTGTAACCCCTTTCCACTTTACCCCTTTACCCCTTTCCCCCTTTTACCCTCTTCCGCACGTATGGACAGTGAGCCGAAAATAAAATTTTTTTATTTTACACATTGACGAATATCGAAATATCATTTAAAATATTTAATGTTAAAAGTATTTACGATAAAATTTGAAAATAGCCTGGAAAGCTTTAACGATTCCGGTCTTGCCGATTTCCTGGCCGATAAGGAATTGATCCGATGGACAGGCCGGTACTTTGAACATAAAAACGAACACTACTGGACGGTAATCGCGGAATACTCACCGGCATCGTCTGGAGTCGCCGCGTTAACAACCTATAAAAGTGGAGCAAAAAGAGATGAAAGATATAAAGAACTGTTAACCGAAAACGATTGGCCCCTTTTCAATCGTTTGAGGGAGTGGCGCGCAGAAAAAGGCAGAAAAGACGGCGTCCCACCCTATATCATATTTACTAATTTCCAACTGGCCAGGATCGCCGTTACCCAACCCGTTTCGTTAAATGCCTTTCAACAGATCGAAGGAGTTGGCGATGCAAAAAGAGAAAAATACGGCAATGACATTATTCAAATCGTTAAATCCTTCGGTTTGCCTTTGCAAAACGACGCAATAAAAGGACAACATGGCTGAAGAACTGCAGGTATTTGTGAAATGGGTGGATTTCCTCAAATGGTTACTCCAGGCAACGGATAAATTTCCCAAAAAGGTTCGGTTTACGATAACCACCCGGATAGACAACCTGGCGCTGGATATACTGGAAAATATAATCGTATGCAAATATGACCGCAATGCAAGACCGTCCGGCTTAAAAAAAATCAATCTTCATATCGAAAAATTGCGGGTACTACTAAGAATCAGCCATGATTTCAAATATATCTCCACGCGGCAATACCAATATGCGGCCATTCAAATAAATGAGGTGGGAAAGATGGTATGGGGTTGGTTGAAAGAAGGGCAGTCTCCATGAAACGGTATGGGAACCTCTTTGAAAAAATAGTATCCTTTGAAAACCTGTTGGCGGCCGCCCAAAAAGCCCTAAAAGGCAAGAAACATAAGAACCCGGCCGCCGCATTTTATTTCAACCTGGAAAATGAAATAATAACACTCCAAAAAGAACTCCGGGCAAAGACATATGTACCCGGTCCCATCCGCTATTTTTTTATAAGAGAACCTAAACTCCGCAAAATCGGCGCTTCCGAATTCCGGGATCGCGTGGTTCATCATGCCGCATGCAATTACCTGGAACCGCTATTTGAAAAAAGCTATATTTATCATTCCTATGCCTGCCGGGAAGGAAAGGGAACACACCGCGCCATCCGTAACGCCCAAAAATTTTGCCGCCGCAGTGACTATTTCTTAAAATGCGATATCCGGAAATATTTTGAGAACATCGATCATCGGATTCTGAAAGAGATGTTGAACCGTAAAATCAAAGATCCCGACCTTTTGTGGCTCCTTGATATCATTATTAACAGCGCCGCCGGTGAGAAAACCGGCATACCCATCGGCAACCTCACCAGCCAGCACTTTGCCAATTTTTACCTGGATAAACTGGATCATTTTATCAAGGATAAGCTCCAGGTAAATGGCTATTTACGTTATATGGACGATTTTTTACTATTTGGCAATGATAAAAGCAACCTTCACCAATTAAAAGCGACCATTTCCGCTTATTTGGAGGATCAGTTGCTCCTGGAATTAAAAGAAAAAGCAACCGTCATAGCCCCATGCATTACGGGCGTTCCTTTCCTGGGATTTCGGATCTTCCCGGCCCTCATTCGTATCAAAAATGAAAATAAAAGAAGGTGGCTAAAAAAATTAAAAGCCAGGCGGGAGGATTTTGAAAGTGGAACCATCGATGAGGAACGCTATTCCCGCTGCCTGGCCAGCATGGCGGCGCATTTAAAAATAGCATCTACTTATCATTTCCGAAGGAAGATATTTCATGCAGTTTATTAGATGGATAAAGGCCGATTTTGGCTCGAACCGCGTGCTGCGCGGCGGCAGTTGGATCAACGACGCCCCGAACTGCCGGGCGGCTTACCGCAACGACAACCACCCCGCCAACCGCGACGACAATGCTGGCTTTCGCCTTTTGAGTTCATTCTTGCGTCCGATGCCCATTGTTTACGGACCATGGGCCTGCACAAAAATAATGACCAGGCCTTTATCCGGCGCCGGCGTTCATCGATGAGCCAGCCAAAAATACCCTGCCGGCCGCCCTTAGTAGGGCACGCGACATGCTGTCTCGAAAATGGCGGCCGGTTTATTTTGTTATTTTACATTCTACCTTGAAAGTTTTTTTTATTTATGCTATTTTCATTTAATATTAAAAAGGTGAGTACATGAGTGAAATAACTATTTTACACCTGTCCGATATCCATTTTAAAAAGAAAAAAGACGACGACAATGATGTGTTTCGTCAAACGGTACAGGAAAGATTGATCGAGGCCGTAACCGGCCATTCTAAAAAACAGGGGAACCCGGATTTTGTGGCGATTACCGGGGACATTGCCTTTTCAGGGAAACAAAAGGAATATGACGAAGCGCTGACATTCTTGCTCAAACTTAAAGTGGGCTTACCGGGAGAAACCGAATTCCTGGCCGTTCCCGGTAACCACGACGTGGACCGGGAGCAAATAGATGAGTTTTTTTCTTTACAACAATATATCGTCCGGAAAGACCTTATCGATAAGTTCCTTGAGAATGAAAAGAAGGTGAAGAACTATATTAATGTAAAAGTTAAAGCCTACCGGGGTCTTATCCAACAGTTAAATCCCGGTCTATACCAATTAAAAGAGGATTACTTCTGGGTAAAAAATTATATGGAAAAGAATGTTGCGTTTCTTGGTCTCAACAGCGCCTGGGCATGCGAAGGGGACCATGACCGTTTTAATATCGCGTTGGGTCCGATCCAATTAACCAGGGCGCTGGAAAAGGCCAAAGCGTGTACCAATAAAATCCTGTTAATGCATCATCCGCCGTTCGACTGGCTGAAGGACCTGGAAAACCAAAGGCCGGGGCTGTTTAAAAATATCCAACTACTGCTTCACGGCCATACCCATTCGGACCATGCCCATGTGTTTAAAGATCCCGACCATGCCTGTCTCTGCCTGGGCGCCAATGCCTCTTACACCGATGATAAGGAAGGCTTTATCGGTTTCCAGTTTATTAAGGTGGACTTCCCGGGGCATGGCGCGGGGGCGGCGGCTGCAGTATGGCCCTATATACTCGATGATCGACGCAAGGTATTCGTCCCGGACCGCGAGCGGTACAACGGCCAGGATGGACGCCCGTTTTTTGAAATCGATACCTTTACCCCTTTTTCAGTCCGGGGAAAACCCGCCGCCCCTGTCTCCCTTGCAACCCCGGCGGATTATATAAAATGGATCGAGGAATTCCATTCCGTCCTGCCGGTGGAGCAACTGGCCAGGAAAGGGGAGGTCGTGTTAATCAGCCTCCCGGCGGTCTACATTGCCCTGGAAACCGCCAATCCCTTTTATAAACCCATGGCGGATGAGCATAAGTTGGAAAAGAAAGCGGATAAGGAACCCGATAAGGTCCCACAAAATATTGCTATCGAAGAATTGCTGGGAAAGTGGATTTGCTTACTGCTGCGCGGCAATGCCGGGACCGGTAAAACCACGCTCATCAAACACCTGGCTTATAGTCTTACCCATGGACCGGTCCCCGGTCCCCTCAACGGGTACTTGCCGGTAATGGTATTTTTGAAAGGCCTCTGGCCGTTATATAAGAATGCGCTGCGTGAGAATGCGGCGGATATTACCTTTGAAACCCTGCTGGCCGCATATCTTGAAAAGTTCCGCTGCCCGCTGCCCGGGGAAACCATCGACGCCTACCTGGCGCGGGGCCGGGCGCTTTTCCTCATCGATGGACTGGATGAAGTTCCCGATGAAAACAGGACCGCGCTGGTGGACATGGTGCACCGGTTCCAGTTCCGGCACGGCAAGAACCGATTTTTAATCACCGGCAGGCCGCACGGCGTCGAAGGACAGGCCATGCAATGTTTCGGCAACTATCTCCGGGATATCGAGCCCCTGGCCGGTCAAAAAGTAGGGGAGTTTATTAACCGCTGGTTCCGGGCCGTATCCGGCCAGGCCCGGGGGTTGGCCGAAGTGAACGCGGCGGATATGATATCGGAAATCAACCTGAATGAGCACGCCGCCGTTTTTACCGGCAACCCGCTGCTGTTGACCGCCCTTTGTGTATTCTACCTGGTGGGGGGCAAACGCATCCCGGACCAGCGGGCGGATTTGTATGACCGCATTGTCGGCAACCTTCTCTACCGCCGTTTCCATGATCCGGCGGATACGGATAAAGTGGATAAAGTCCGGGAATACCTCATGAACCTGGCCTTTACCATGCATGCCAAAAATATTAAAAGCATTGAGCCCTGCGACGCCAGGGACATTTTAAGGCAAAAGGAGCATTATCCTGCCCTGGAGGGAGAATCGCCCCACGAATATAAGAAACGTATCGAGGGATTATTTAACGGTATCGAGCCGGACTGCGGCTTGTTAAACAGGCTCAGCAGCGGCGAAATCGAGTTTTCCCATCTTACGTTCCAGGAGTTCCTGGCCGCCAAACAGTTGCTGGACAAGGGCATGGATTATAAACCCTACCTGGAAAACCCCTGGTGGAAGGAAACCCTCTTGCTTTACCTCGGGCTGATGAACCTGGATATGAAAAAGCCCAGCAACGATATCGCCTGTGAGATAATTAAAAATTATTCCCAACCGCGCATTCAACTGATCGGGACCAAAGCCCTGCAGGACTTTCAAGCCACCCGGCGGGAAGACTATGCCATTATCCCGGCAAGGGAGAAGTTGCTGGCCATTATCGAATCCGCCGCATCCGCGCCCCCCGCGCCCCCCTCTTTGGAGGAACGTTTCGAAGCCGGGGAAATCCTGGGCCATTTGGGCGACCCCCGCATCGATGTGTTGAATCCGCCCATGGTCCTTGTCGAAGCCGGGAAATTTACCATGGGATCGGAGGAATATGATGATGAAAAACCGGTTCACAAGATTGAATTGACTGAATTCGAAATAGGAAAATACCCGGTCACCAACACGGAATTTAAAGCATTTATGCTTGACCACGGTTATGAAAATAAAGAATACTGGACGCCCGAAGGCTGGCAGTGGCGGCAAGAGAATAACATTTCCGAACCTGGATTATGGCATGATCGCAAATGGAATGGTCCCAATTTCCCGGTGGTGGGCGTGAGCTGGTATGAAGCCGCCGCTTATGCGGTTTGGTTGAGTGCGAAAACACACCATAAGTATCAACTTCCCACGGAGGCCCAGTGGGAGAAAGCCGCGCGCGGCAGCCGCGGCTTTCGATACCCCTGGGGGGATAAGTTCGATAAAAATAAATGTAATTCCGCTGAAAGCGGATTGCATCGCACCAGCCCGGTGGGAATATTTCCTTCGGGAAAGAGTCCGTATGGGGGTATGGATATGGCCGGTAACGTGTGGGAATGGTGCGCCGATTGGTATGAGTCGAACTATTATAAGGAAAGTCCCAAAGAGAATCCGCCGGGGCCGGCACGCGGCTCGGGCCGCGTGCTGCGCGGCGGCGGTTGGATCGACGGCGCCCCGGACTGCCGGGCGGCTTGCCGCCTCGGCAACCACCCCGCCTTCCGCGGCGGCGGTGCTGGCTTTCGCCTTTCGAGGTTATTGTAACCCCTTTCCACTTTACCCCTTTACCCCTTTCGCGCTTTTGCGCGCCAAAAAGGGAATGATGAATGATGAATGATGAAGTAAAAAAAGGAAGAGCGGAAGCGCGGAAGAGAGGAAGAGCGGAAAAAGATAGAAGAAAAAAAACAGGGATCAGGGGGCAAGGGTTTCGCTGGCAATTAGTCCCTCTTAAGAAAAATTACCCATCAGGGGATTGACTTATATTAATGGCTATGTTAAAAGAAATGCATGAAGCAAATAATATTAATTATGCGGAGTTAAGCCATGAACTGGAAAAATTATATCACCGTTGACCCAACAATATGTCACGGTAAAGCCTGCATTAAAGGCACACGCATTATGGTATCCGTAGTACTTGATAACCTGGCCGCCGGTCTGAATCCCAATGATATTATGAAAAGTTATCCCTCCTTGTCCATTAAATCGATACAAGCCGCTATCGCCTATGCCGCCGAGATTTCGCGAGAAAGAGTTCTTTTAATGACCGCATAGGAAACCGGATGAAATTTAAGATCGATGAAAACTTGCCCACTGAAATAGCGGAATTGC
>JAUPLE010000116.1 GCA_030837085.1 Acidobacteriota bacterium
AATGCGATATCCTGGCCCCCTGTGCCGTGGGCGCCGTCATAAACCCCGAAACAGCGGAAAAATTCAAATGTGAAATCATTGCCGGTTCCGCCAATAACCAACTGTTGAACGAAGAAGACGAACTACTCTTGAAAAAAAGAAATATCCTCTATACCCCCGATTTCATTATCAATGTCGGCGGGATGATCGATGTATCCGAAGAATACCTCGGCTATAAAACCGGGTACAAAAAAGAAAAAGTAAAGCGGAAAACCGAGAATATCTATGACCGCGTGCTGGAGATATTCAAGGATGCCGAAGCTGAAAATATAACCGCCCACCGGGCCGGGATTTGCTGTGCCGAGCAGCGTATCGCTTCCATAACCCGGATCAAAGGCACTTTCTGCGGCAAAGGGAAAATGTAAATTGATTGTAAAAAACTCATAAAAGTGGTATCATTACCCCATGAAAAAATTAACGAAAATACGGACTTCAAATCTAAGCAATGGAGGCGCCAGGAAAACATGATACGCGTAATAAGAACCGACGGTATGGAAATATTATTAAATTCCTCCCTGATCGAAGACCTGGGCATGACCCCGGACAACATCACCGTGGTTACCCTGGGCACCGGTGAACAAGTCTTTGTTAAAAACACACCGGCCGATATCCTGCAAAAAATGGACGCCTATCGATACGGCATGGCCGAGGAACGCAAAGAAGAAGACAGGGAAAGAAAAAAGAGGGAAGAACTGGAAAAAGAAAAAGAAAAAGAGAAAGAAAAAGAAAAGGAAAAAGTGAGGGAGAAAGAAAAAGAGGCACAAGAGATTCAAAAAGAACAGGAACCGGAACAAGAAACAGAGCCGGACCTGGAACAAGAGCAAAATCAAGAGGCTTGATTTTTTAACCATTCTAAAGTAAAATCATAGCCATGAACGACTATTACAAAACTCTTGGCGTGGGCAAAAAGGCTTCGTTGGCCGAGATAAAAAAAGCCTACCGGAAACTGGCGCGGAAATACCACCCGGATTTAAATCCCGGCGATAAAGCATCCGAAAAAAATTTCAAAGATATTACCGAAGCTTATGAAGTACTGAAAGACTCCCAGAAACGAAGTCAATACGATACTTTTGGGAGTTTCGGTCCGAACTTCCGCGCAGGCGGAAAAAACCCATCAGGATTTGAAGGTTTCGATTTCACCACCACCGGTTCCAGTTCTTTTAACGATATCATGGAAACCTTTTTCGGCGGCGCCTATGGCCGTGCGAAAAACAAAGGCCGTCGGCCGGAACGGGGCGAAGACCTCCACTATTCCATCAACCTGAGTTTCCTGGACGCCGCCAACGGCATCGAAACCCCGATTCAAATCGTACGCAAAGAGGCATGCGGGACATGTAAGGGCAAAGGCATCGAACAAAATTCCAATCGTGTGACCTGTCCCGTATGTAACGGCAGCGGCCGGGTTCAGCAGCAATCCGGGTTTATGAAGTTTGCTTCCCCTTGCTCCAACTGCGGCGGCGCCGGCTATTTACCGGGCAATGCTTGCCCGGCTTGCGATGGAGACGGACGCACGGATATGGTAACCAAAATCAGGACGAGGATACCGGCCGGCGTCGACGATAATTCCAAAGTCAGGATCCCCCAAAAAGGCAACGCCGGGAAATATGGCGGCCCGCCGGGCGACCTGGTCATCAGCATCAATGTAAGCCCTCATAAATTCTTTAAACGAAACGGGGCGAACCTGGAAATTCTACTGCCGGTGACCTACCTGGAAGCGGCCATGGGGGCAAAAATCGAAGTCCCAAGCCTGGAAGGCACTACAGTGCTGAAAATTCCCCCGGGCACGGCCTCCGGCCTAAAAATGAGATTAAAAGGCAAAGGTATACTAAACCCTAAAAGCAAAACCAAAGGCGATATGGTGGTGGAAATTAAAATCGTTCCTCCCCCTACCACCGATATCGAAGTCAGGCGGTTATTGCAAAAAATTGAGAGCAAAGCCCCCTATAACCCCAGGCAAGAAATGGAACTATGAAAGAAAAAACGTATTTAATTTCCGCGGTGGCCTCAAAGTACAATATCCACCCGCAAACCCTACGTTTGTATGAGCGAGAGGGGCTTTTATTGCCCTCCAGGTCCAAAGGCAACACCAGGTATTACACCGATGAAGACCTGAAAAAACTGGAATTTATCCTGAATCTTTCCAGGGACATGGGTGTAAACCTGGCCGGCATCGAGATTATTTATGATCTAAAAATGAAGATGGAAAAAATGCAAGAGGAGTTTGCCAAATTCCTGGAAGAATTACGAAAAGAATTTTTCTCCGGGAAAGAAAACCTTTTCGACCAGAAAACCAAAGCCCTTGTAAAATTTTCCTCTTCACAGGTGGCAGTATTTAAAGATGGCGAAAGCAAGCGGTAAAGAATCCCTGGATTCTTTAAACTTATATTTCCAACAGGTCAAGAAGATCTCTATCCTGAGCCCGGAGGAAGAAAAAGCGTTGATTATCAAAGCCAAAAGCGGGGATGAAGAAGCCTTTAAAAAAATAATCGTGGCCAACCAGAAACTGGTGGTTAAAGAGGCGTTAAAATACTATTTTAAAGAGGACAATTTCCTGGACCTGGTAAATGAAGGCAACAAAGGACTTATCGAAGCGCTAAAGCGTTTCGATCCCGCCCGCGAAAACCGGTTTTATACTTATGCACTGTGGTGGGTGCGCAGCGAAATCCGGCGTTATCTTTCCAAAAACCAGAAAATCATCTCTTTCCCCGATATCTTTTATAATAATTATCTTAATTTTAAAAAGGTCTATTTTAACCTCAATAAAAAATTGAAACGAAGACCCACGGAAAAGGAGTTGGCCAAGGAACTGGGTATCCCGGAAAAGAAAGTAAAAGTACTCTTGTCGGTGCCGGATGAGATCATTTCGCTCGATAAAACCGATAATGATGATGATCATCCGTCGCTTTCCGCCCTTCTGCCGGATAAATCTTCCGCTGACCCCCAGGATACCATGATTGGTCTTTCCGTCCGCGACCTGGTGCGAGAAGACGTCGAAGAATTAACGGAAAAGGAAGCCCAGGTGATCAAATTAAGATATGGATTCCAGGAAAAAGACGCCATGAAATTGCGGGAGATTGCTAAAAAAATGGGTATGAGTCCCGAAGGCATTCGCCGCATCGAATTGAAAGCCCTGAGAAAACTGAAAGATAAACTAAAGCATCAAGGTATATACGGTGTATTAAATTGAAACAAGAAATTTGCAACAAGTGTAACGGCACCGGTTGGGTGGCTGTCAAGAAAGGCGAGCAGGAGTTTGTCGAAAAATGCGACTGCATTAAGACCGATATCCTGTTAACCAAAACAGAAAAAGCCAATATCCCGCCGAAATTCCTGGAACGGAAACTGGAATGGGCATATCAACCGGATTCTGCCAATCCCTCTCAAGCGGCGGCCAAAAAAGCAGCGCAGAAGTTTATCGATGATTACCCGGCCGTAAAAAAGGGCCTTTTATTCCAGGGAGAAGCGGGCCGCGGCAAAACAACCCTGCTTTGCGCCATTGGCTATGAATTGATTGAGAAGAAAAATGTTTCCGTTTATTATATCGATCAAAACAGTTTTGTGCGGGAGATGCGTTCCGGTGAGCATATGATCACCAAAGACTTTTCAATCATCAACCGCTTGATCGATCAGTTAGCCGATGTTGAGCTTTTGTTATTTGATGAGTTGGGAACCACGGTTTTGGATAAATTAACTCCCTGGATTTATGAAAATATTTATTATATCTTCAACACCCGGTATAATAACAATAAAATCACGGTTTGTGCTTCCAACTACTTCGATGTTAAGGACGCTTCGAAAAGCGCGGATGTTAAGCAATTTACCCTGGAGGAAAGAGTTGGCAATCTTATCCGCAGCCGGTTATATGAGATGACGGATATCGTTCAAATCGGCGGTTCGGATTTCCGGGAAAAAAATTTAAAAGGTATACCAAGGACAATAAGACAATATTAGGAGGTAATGAATGGATAGAACTTCCACACAGGATTTAACATTTATTAATGAAAAGATCGGCGAAGAGAGCCGGATAATCGAGAGAATTGTATCGGAAATGGAGAAAGTGATCGTAGGGCAGCGCATCTTGTTGGAGCGGATGATGATTGCGTTAATCACTTCCGGGCATCTCCTCCTGGAAGGGGTGCCGGGGTTGGCAAAAACTCTTTCCATTAAGACCATGGCCCAGGTGTTGGACCTTGATTTTAAGCGTATCCAGTTTACGCCCGATTTATTGCCGGCGGATTTAACCGGTACGTTAGTATTCAATCCCAAGACGTCGGAGTTTGTGACGCGTAAGGGGCCTATTTTCACCAATCTATTGCTGGCGGACGAAATCAACCGCGCCCCGGCCAAAGTGCAGAGCGCCTTGTTGGAGTCCATGCAGGAACTCCAGGTCACTATCGGCGATGATACCCATAAGATATCAAAGCCTTTCATGGTGATGGCCACGCAGAACCCTATTGAGCAGGAAGGTACGTATCCGCTGCCGGAAGCCCAGGTGGACCGGTTCCTCTTGAAGGTAAAAATTTCTTACCCCAGCAAAGAAGAGGAAAAGGCCATTGTGAACCGTATGACTTCAACCGTGTTTCCGGAGGTTCAGAAAGTTTGTTCACGGGAAGATATAGCCAGGATCAATAAATCGTACCAGATGGTGTATATTGATGAGAAGATCAAGGATTACATTATAAACCTGGTATTTGCCACCCGTTACCCGGAGGAAGCCGGGGTGCCGAAGTTGAAGAACCTGATCCAGGTTGGTGCGTCGCCGCGTGCGTCCATTTATTTAACCGAGACGGCAAAGGCGTTGGCTTTTGTGCGGCGGCGGGGATATGTAACGCCTGAGGATATCAAGACTATTGGCCGGGATGTGCTGCGGCACCGTATTATACTTTCTTATGAAGCCGAAGCGGAAGAATTAACCACCGATGATATTATCACGGAAATCTTTGACAACATCGTAGTACCTTAATATAATGAAAACTTTGCCACCAAGACACCAAGGCTCCAAGGTTTTTTATAATAAACTCTTGGTGTTTCTTTGTGCCTTTGTGCCTTGGTGGCTATTTTACAGCAGCACAGGAAGGAAAAATGGGTAAATTGAGAACGAAACTTAAGAAGAAGGTCAACCCTTTGAAGACCAACAAGATGATTTACGCGGTAGCAGGGGGGTTAGCCTTATTGGCTATTGGTTTCTTGTTGGCCACCATCAGTAAGGATAAGGTAACGGACAAACCGCAGTTAATGGAAAATACCTTGAAGTATTTACGAACCAGTGAGGGGGTAATGGAGTTGAAAATTCTCCCGCTGGAGAATAAGGTTATCATCATTTACGCGTCGAACACAGAGCACAAGGATTTTGCGAAAATCGTTCGTTATGCGGGTTTAAAGATGTCTAATAAATTGGGCGATGAGGAATTCACCATCGTGTTGTGTGCGGATAAAGCGGAGAATGTGGTTTATACCGTGGTATTTAAGAACGGTGAGATAGTGAGTGAAAAGACAGCGAAATAAAAACTAGCGAAACGATATCAGTGATTCATCATAATCAACCGGTGGGTAATAACCTAGCAGGTTAAAAACAGTCGCTGCAATATTGCTCAATTTCGGTTTTTCTAAGTCAG
>JAUPLE010000117.1 GCA_030837085.1 Acidobacteriota bacterium
AATGTAATCGGCCTGCCCATCAAAGAACTCATGTCTATTATGTCCGCCTGGCTGAAATCCATGAGCGCAGGCAATCAAGTATTACTGGCTTTCATCCTCGGTTCCATGATCGCCTTTGATATGGGCGGCCCGGTTAATAAGGTGGCTTTCTTTTTCGGGGCCGCTTTGATTAAGGAAGGGAATTTCAGTATCATGGGGGCGTGCGCCGCGGCTATTTGTATTCCCCCATTGGGCCTCGGCCTGGCCACGCTCCTGGGCCGAAAACTCTGGAGCGACCAGGAAAAAGAAGCGGGTCTGGCCGCGCTGGGCATGGGCATGATCGGTATTACCGAGGGCGCTATTCCCTTTGCCGCCGCTGATCCTTTGCGGGTAATTCCCACGATAATGATCGGATCTTCATTGGGCTCAACCATTGCTATGCTGGGCGGCGTCGGAGACCACGCCCCCCACGGCGGCCCCATTGTCCTGCCGGTCATCGATAACCGCATTGTATATATATTGGCCATTCTCGCCGGGACCCTGACAGTGGCGTTTTTAATCAACGGTCTAAAAAAATGGTCAGCAAAAAAATGAAATAAGGAAGCCCTCATGAAAACCCATAATTTGCTGTGTGTTCCGTGTGTTCTGTGGGCTCTTTTTTTAAAACAAGGAGAAAGCGCATGAAAATTGTTGCCGTAACGGCATGCCCTACCGGGATTGCTCATACGTATATGGCGGCTGAAAGGTTGGAAAGGACCGCTAAAAAAATGAACCTGGATATTAAAGTGGAAACCCAGGGCGCCATGGGTATTGAAAATGAACTGGAACAGGAGGATATCGCTCACGCCGACGCAGTTATTTTTGCCGCTGATATCGCTGTACAAAAGAAAGAGAGGTTTGACGGATTAAAGATCATAGAAACTTCCGTGCAGGACGCCATTAAGAACCCGGAAGGGATTTTACAAAAAATCGCGGGTTAACCGTGGCCAGGCAAATCGCTTTCAAGTTTCCATTGGTTCATGGCCTTCATGCCAGGCCGGCCAGTCTATTCCAGGAAATCGCCCGGCGCTTTAGCGCTTCGGTATCCTGGGAGAATGATCGTTCCAATAACCGGGCCGACGGCAAGAGCGCTCTTTCGTTAATCGCCTCCGATACCTGGAAAGACGATCCTTGCCGGGTCGTGATTGACGGCGTTGATGAGTTGGAAGCCGAAGAAGCGCTAAAACAATTCCTGGAAAATGAATTTCCCGGGCTTGATGAAACGCCGCCGGGCATTACGTTTCCCGATGCTCAAGAAATAAAGATTCCCAGGGTTATAAAAAAAGAAAAACCCCTTCATTTTGCCGGGGCCGGGGCCAGCCGGGGAATTGCCAGGGCTCCGGTTTTTGTTTTCGATTCGTTCCATTTGGAGCCGCCGGTGGAGACGTTTGAAACCGTAATCGTTGAAAAGGAAATTCGCGCCGTCCAGGAAGCCGTTAACAACCTGGTGCGGGAATTGAGCGAAACCATGGCGTTGTCGCAGAATTCAATTGAAAAAGATATACTCAATGCCCACCTGGCCATTGTCCAGGATAAAGCTTACCTGGAAAAAATCCATGAGTATATCGTTAGCTGGGAATGTTCGGCAGCCAAAGCCGTATTTGAAACCGCCCAATATTTCGCCGCCATTTTGCAAAGCAGGAAGAGTCTTTACATCCGCCAGCGTTTGGCCGATATCAAAGACATTTCCGCGCGGGTCATCGTATCATTAAACTGCGGATGCAAGGCGTCTTCGACTGCCGCCGCCGCTTCCGCCATTCCCCTGACCGAGCCGGTCATTTTAATTACGGAAAACCTCTTGCCTTCCCAGTTTATTTTGTTGGATAAAACGCACTTAAGGGGATTGGTTCTTTCCGAAGCCGGTACGATTTCTCACAGCGTTATCCTGGCCCGGGCGTTCAATATTCCTACCGTCACCGGTATTGAGAACATCCACAAAAAAGTGCACCCGGGGGAGGAATTGATCGTGGATGGCGACCGCGGCCTGGTTATACCCGCGCCCAATAAAACTCTTTCCCGTTTCTATGACCTGGAAATGGCAAAGCAGCGGCGAATAAGCGAGAAAAACGCGCCTTTTATTTCAGCACCCGGCGCCACGGCCGATGGGAAAAAAATAGAAGTGGCGGCCAATATCGGCAGCGTGGCGGAAATGGAATCCGCTTTCTTAAATGGGGCCGAAGGCATCGGTTTATTTCGCAGTGAATGGGTATTCATGAACAGGTCGACTGCCCCAACTGAGGAAGAGCAATTTGATATCTATTCCATGGCGGCCCTCATTGCCGGGAAAGAGCCGCTTATTATTCGCACCCTGGATATTGGCGGCGATAAACCTATTCCTTACCTGGATTTGCCCAATGAAGACAACCCTTTTTTAGGTTATCGGGCCATACGCCTTTATGATGATTTTAACGATTTGATTACTGCGCAATTGCGGGCGATTCTCCGCGCTTCCGCCTGGGGGAACCTTAAAATAATGTTCCCCATGGTGAGTTGTATGGAAGAAGTTCTTGCCTTAAAAAAACGCCTTAAAAACGCCATGTTGGACCTGGAAAAAGAGGGAGTTCCCTTCAACCCCGGGGTCGAGACCGGTATTATGGTAGAAATCCCCTCAATCGTTTTTGCCCTGGAGAAGATTTGCCGGGAAGTGGATTTTTTCAGTGTCGGCAGCAATGATTTAGCGCAGTATTTTTTCGCCGCCGACCGCGCCAACCCGGTGGTAAGTTATTTACATAATCCTTTTTATCCTTCGTTTCTACGTTTATTAAAAAAAATTGTCTCCGGGGTTCATGCCGGGGGCAAATGGGTTGGGCTTTGCGGCGAGATTGCCGGGAATATCGATTGCCTACCTTTATGGGTTGGGCTCGGTTTCGATGTTATCTGACTAACTTCAGCCGTTATCCGGGCGTTTAAGTCCAGGTTTAAAACCTTGAAATTCGACGAATGCAAGAACATGGTAAACGGCTTATTTAAAAAAGCCACTGCGCTCCAGGTGGAGGAACGACTGAGAGAATTTTCCCGGGCGCCGGCGAAAGTCGATTTGATTACCGAGGAATTGATTACTCTTGATTCCCAGAGCTTAACCAGGGATGAGGCAATCAGGGAAGCTGTAAACCTGTTGGATGCTTCGGGCCGGATAGAAAACAGCGATGAAGTGGAGGAATTGGTATGGCAGCGGGAAAATGATTATTCCACGGGCATTGGTTTCGGTGTGGCGACGCCCCACTGCCACACCACAAAAATTAAGAATAATTCCATTGCTTTTTTGAAGTTAAGGAACCCCATCGACTGGGAGTCACTTGATAATCAGCCGGTGGACATGGTTTTTTTGTTGGCGATGCGGGCTTCGGACCGGGATAAGGAACATTTGAGAATCCTGGCCCGGCTTTCCCGGAAGTTGATGGATGAGGAATTCATTGTTAAATTGCGCAGCGCCGGGAAACCGGCGGAAGTGATTGCGCTGCTCAAGGAATGTACGGGCGCTCTCGGCGTTGTCCATGAAGAGATATCAGCCTAATGGAAAGGAACATTGATGGCTATAATTAACCGTGAAAATTTATCGGGGTTCACCTTAACATGTTCACAAATAAATGATATACAGAGGTTTCGCGGTCGTGGCGCGCATGAACGGTCCGGGCCAACTTGATATCCGTATACGGGGTTTTCTCTTCCACGGGCGCGCCCTGGAGTTTATACTTCACCTCCACCTCGGCAAGACAGCTTAAATAGTCGCGCCATAATTTCCCGAAGTCCGCGCTTTCCACATAAACAATGATGTAATTGGTCCCCAGGCCGGGAGCGTCGTAAAGGAATATTTTTTGAAAATGGTCGGCAATGACGCCGCGATTAAAACTCGTTAAATTAAAGGCTTCGATCACGGATACGGCATTCCCGTCCGGGGTTTCGATAAAGATATCCAATTCTCCCGGTCTTTTCCCGGCGGCTGAACTGCCCCAACGGGTTTGATCTTTTACCGTATACCCCCTGGCGCTGAGTATTTCGGCGATAAAGGTGTTGCGGCTGTCTTCATCCGTTTTGATTGCCTTTGCCCGGCCCTGGAGCCGGACCGCCGTCGCGATTAACGCGGCTAATAATTCCTTTAAATCCGTTTTTTGCGGCAGTGCGTAGCCTTTTAACAATAGGTCAATAAACACTTGCTCCCCACTCTCCTGGCACTGCGCCTGTTTAATTCCTTTATCGTGAAATCGCATCAACACCTCGCGCCGGAAAAGGTGGGGTTTCGCTGTTGTTTGGCAGGGTCCGCAGTTACAGGGTATCATTTCCCGGTAGTGTTCGTCTTTCTCCATGTTGAGGGAGCGGTGGATTTCCTCCAGGTGATGGCGGGCAATGGCCAGGAGTTCGCTTTTATCCGCGCCGGTCACGGTCACGGTCAGTTTCCGGTTCAGGGGTTCGCTTTGCACCAGGGCAAAGGTGTTATCCAGTGTCAGTTCCACCCCGGTTTTCCAATAATGTTCCTTGTGGATATAGGAGTACAGCCGGGTAATAAAACGGCTGAGGATGCCGCGGGGCATAAATTCATAATGATACTCGAAACGGAGGCTGGCAGGCCCCCGGTATTTTTCCAATTCTAACTCCGGTTGCTCAGCCGGCAGTAGTTCGGGGACGATATGGATTTTTTGCGGAGACCCCTGCACCGGGAAACACAGCTCGAATTTTTCCATGAGCCGCAGCAACTGGGGGTGTTTTTCGGTGGGGAAGACGCGGGGGTCCCAGTAGGTCTTTAAATCATCATAGTGAAAGCGGCCTTTATTATCAATAATGGCCGGGGTGTCCATGATTTTATATACCGCCGACGTGGCCCATTCCGGGTTTAAGATTACGGTATCGGCCAATAACGGCTCGCCGTGACGAAAGTGCAGGATCGCGCCCAGGTCATGCAGGTAATCGCTGAGAAACTCGGCCCGTTCCCGGTCTAAGTTCCTTTTTGCGCATATGGCCAGGTATTCCGCCAGGGAGATGTAAGCTTTGTTTTGTTGTTTCAAGTCGTCCCGGATTTGCAGCCAGGTTTTGGGCAGGCGGTCTTGCAGGTGAGCCATATCTGATAGACCGGCGCGGATTAGTTCGGTTAGTTCCGCGATCCCTTTGCCGGTAAGGCAGCTTACCTGGCAAAAAGCGCGGATATTGGGGAATTTATTGCGGAAAGAGGCTTCATCGATGGTTTGGGTGCGGGAATCGGCTTTATTCATGACGATAATGACCGGGCTGCCGGCGCTCAGCAATTTAATGATATTGAGCCAGTACTCGAAGCTGGCGGTTTCCTGTCCTTCCTGCCGGGCTTCCCAGACAAAGAGGTATAAAGAACGTTTGGTTAAAAAGAATTGGTGGGTGGTGTAGAGGATGTCCTGGCCGCCGAAATCCCAGGAATGGATTTTGACCGGGTGGGATTCGCGGTTGGCAAAGGTGCAGGTCAGTTCCCATGGCACGATATGAATCCCGTGGGTAGTGGGTTCCTGGCCCGGGATTACCGTAAAGCTTG
>JAUPLE010000118.1 GCA_030837085.1 Acidobacteriota bacterium
CCATACATATAACTAAAAAACACCGCCGAAAAAATAAATACTACGGCGACTATTTGTTTGATGGATTTTATTCTATTCATGATGAACTCCATTTAATACAACGCCACCAGTTTAAAATAACCCACGGTGGATTTATAATTGGCTTCGGTGGTTACCTTGTCCCGGAAATCGATGCGCTCGACCCCGAGGCCCAACCGGATATGCCTGAACAACAAGTACCCCATCTCGGCGGCCGCAGCGTATTTCCTGTTATCGATGGGACCCCAGACCTTCAACAATTTGTAATTGGCCAGGAACTCCAATCGTTTCGATAACGTCAATTTAAGGCCGTGGACTTCAGCGATCGAATTACTCCTGGTGCGGTCCAGCGGCGGGTAAAGTTCCAGGTTGGTATCGTAACGCCACTGAGAATACAGGTTGAGAAAACTCCAGGGTCTCCATAAAAACCGCAAGCTCAATTCCTCTTCCGAATGCTCATTCAACGAAAGCGGGACCTGCTCTTTGCCAAGCTGCTTGTAATACCGGAGGCTGACGCTCATCCGTTTTAGAGGTGAACCGAAAAGGAACAGCGACCAGAGTCTGCGCCGGCCTTCATTCTCATTGGTCCGGTTTACCTGGATTTCATAGCGCGCCATGGCGCGGAAAATCTTACTTTCCAGGCCCGCGCCCAGGGAAATAATTTCATTGGATATTTTCACGTTTTCCCGCGTCCCTTCCTCTTTGCGGTAGCGCGAATCCAGGAAAAATCCTTTATACACATGCTTGCGGACGCCCAATTCGAATACATTCGCATCCAACACATCGTGGTTATCATCTTTCTCCGTCAGGATTTCGTTGCTGTACCCGGCAAAATAACCTTCGCTGCCGGTCAGGTACTCGGCAAAAATAGAATAAGTACGGTAGTACGTGTCGGAGTAGAGGTCCAGCAGATCGTTGAACCAGTCGCTTTTGAAATCCGCCTGGAGAAAAATAGCGCCGTTGGGGAATTTTTTCAAGCGTTGGCGCACCCCGATCAAAAGATCGTCGTTACGCGAGTTAATTTCGGTTCTGCCGGGATTATGGGACGCATCCACCCCGAATTTCCCCCAGGCTTTGGTAGCTTCGCCATTATAGAAGGCGGAAAAATAAAGCGTATTGGTCCTCAGGTCGGTGCTGCGTTCATTGCGGGTGCCGTAACCCAGGCTTAAGCGGAAGGCTTTGTCTTCCCATTCCAGGAAGCCGTGCGTCTCGGTTTCGTCCACGGAGAGGCGGGCCAGGGAAAAAGGATATAGTTCCGCGCCCAGGTTGCGGGTAAATTGAAAAGGCGAAAGGTAAATGTTCCGTTCCGCATAACTTGGGAACACCTGGAAAAGGCTGTAGCCGTATTGCAATTGTTTATTGGCAAAGGTGGGAAAGTCCGCGTCCAGGGACCAGGAGTTGAAGAACAGGCGAAGTTTTTTCGCTATTTTGAGGATACCGCCGCCGAAGAGCGCGGTTTGTTTTTCAACATTGGATTCCGTGCTGAAGGAATACTCTCCGAAAAAGGCCAGCGGTTTGGAATCCACGTTTAGGCCGAGGGTAAGGATGCCCCTGGAGTTTTTAAAAATATCGCCCAGGGATTGGTCTTTGTTGGCGTCGGCGATATAGGCCACGTTAAGTTTGAGGATGCGCAGGGGCACGGCAAAGGCGCGAACACCGTAGACGGCGCGGGTAAATCTCCCGGCCAGGGATTCGTATTGGTAGCTCACCATGATAGAGACGGGGTTTCCCAGTTCATCGAAGGAATAAAGCGAGTAGTTAAAGATAATGGCGCCGCGGTCATAGTCGATGAAGTAGTCGCGGTTCCTGACCATAACGGTGCGTTTCAGTTCCAGGTCCGGGTTAGCGGCGCTTTTGGTGACCAGGAAGACCGATTCGCTGCCCCTCAGGATGGGGGAGTCTTGCAAATAATAAGGGCCGGACCCCGCGTCGGCGGGAAATTCATCGATGCCTGATTCGCCCCTGGAGAGGCCGCCGATCAGTTCCACGCCCAGGCGATTGGACCTGGCGCCTACCACCACGCCCCGGAAGGGGTGGTAGTACCTGGAGAACACCGAATCCATCATCACGCCCATCTGGTAATCGCCCACCGAGAGGTAGGTCTTTTCGTTGCCCACCGTCACTAAGAATTCCAGGGCCGGTTCCGTGATACGGTTTTCCGGGTCATAGTTCAGGTGACCGTTGATAGTGTACGCCTGGTGTCCGAAGGTGCCGTCCACCATAAACGAGGCCCGTTCGCGGGTCGAAAAATCCGCCGGCAGACCCAGGTCGCTGTAGCGGAAGCGAATCTCATCCCCTTTAACATTGGCCCAATTAAAACGCAGCATGCCCATGCCCATCAGGAAGAGGCGGTCTTTTTTCTTTTCCTTAACTTCTTCAACATCCAGTTGATGGACCCAGCCCGTGGTTTCGCCGTTGGCGGCTTTTTGCGGTAGAAACACGCAGTACCATTCACCTGTTTTTTCCTTCACATCCAGCAGGGTTCCTTTGTCAATCTGTACAAGGACAGTGCTTGCGCTTCCCAAATCCGGTTTTTCCCGGATATCGATCCGTTTTTCGATTACTTTCACCTGCATGGCTGACGCCGGCAGGGGAAAAAGGAAAAGGAAAGCCAGGATCGTTGTGATTAAAAATAATGGCAACATTCGATATGTCTTCATTGCAATTCCCTCATCAAGTAATTCAAGTACCAATCTGGGGATACCAAAAACCCCGGAGTGCATTTTATCATAAAAAAATATTTTTTACTACAATATGCCTGATAATTATTGGATTTTGGCGAAAAAAGCCCCAGAATGACAGGAAATAAGGAAAAGGGAGAGGGAGAGGGAAGTCCGTTTTTGTCCGTGGCTAAGAATTTAAATTTTAGCGGGAGCAGGAATTGCCAGGTTTAATTTTAACTCATTCAGATGGATTGGATTCGAGTTCTAAAGTCCTTTTAGGTTTGATATCCCGGTTGTTTTCAAGTACGGTTTTGGGGGTAATAATACAACTATATTGCTATAATTTTTTTCCTTCATTTTAAGGTCTTTACAAATCCTGTCCAAATCATAATTAAACGTTCTTGCGTGAGATTCGCGAAATTTTCTCACTTCCTCTACAATCGGATCTTTTTTCATGATTATCCTTCCTCCTCCAGTTCCTCTGGGGAACATATTACAGGGCATTCATATCCCTGTTTCTCAACAATTTTACTGATTTGATTTTTCATCATGGCGTTGTTAATGTGGTGGAAATTCCATGTCAAAAGGAAATCCATCCCATTGACGGCGGCCAGTGCAATATGCAATGCATCTTCAGCATAGTTTTCCGGGATAGGGCCAGCTACTAAGGCATCAGCAAGGGCTTTCGCCTCATCCGATATCCCTAATATCGGAATACCTTTAAGAGTTTCCAATCGTTTTTCCGCTTCAGTTGGATCTCCACAGCCAGATTCTTCAAGGACCAATACAGATATGTATCGTTCAAAATGTTGAAAGCTTGATTCCCACCATTCCCTTGTAATTTGTTGACGTGCAGCGGTGACAATATCCCGGCTTGGACGGTTCGTATAATAACTGACGATGCTGGTTTCAATATAAATTTTAGGTTTCATAATAATTGTCCTTACAGCTATAGAGTAATATAATTGGGAAGAAATGTCAATTGGCAGATTTTTAACTGCCCATTCTCAGCAAAAAGTCAATATTAATCATTATAATGGGTAATCGTCCTTACTTAGACAAACAACCGTCCGTGTTTGTCCGTGGCTAAGAATTTATTTTCGCGGCGGATAAAAAATTGGCGTTGGTAGACTAAACATGGTCCCGGCAGCGGCAAAATTTTGCTTCAATCGGCAAAAATTTGCCTTAATCAGCACCCATTTTGCGGATATCGACAAAGTGCATGTTAAAATCGCCATCTATTTTGCGGATATCGGCAAAAATTTGCTTAATTCGGCATCTGTTTTGTGGAAATTGGCAAACAGGATGGGGAAACCGGCAACCAGTTTGGCATCAATCGGCAAAAATTTGCCGTCATTGGCAAAATTTTGCCTCCATTGGCATCCACTTTGCGGAAGTCGGCAAAAGGCATGTCGAAATCGCCATCTATTTTGTGGAGACCGGCAAAAAATTGCCTCGATCGGCATCTGTTTTGCGGAAATCGGCAAACAGGATGCGGAAACCGGCAACTA
>JAUPLE010000119.1 GCA_030837085.1 Acidobacteriota bacterium
CGATGTTCAAAGGGTCCAGGCCGGAAAAAGGTTCATCCAGGATCAGCAGGCCCGGCGAGTGGATGATGGTGACAATGAATTGAAGTTTTTGGGCCATGCCCTTGGACAACTCTTCCACCTTTTTATCCCAATAGTTTTCCAGGGAGAACTTCTTCAGCAGGTCTTTTCCCTTTGATCTGATTTCCGCCAGTTTCATGCCCTTTAATTCACCGAAGAACTCCAGGATTTCCGAGACCTTCATTTTGCGGTACAGGCCTCGTTCTTCCGGAAGGTAGCCGATTTTTTCCTTTAGCCTTTCCGAGAAATTCTCACCCAGGATTTTAATCGTTCCTGAGTCCGGCGCGATGATGTTCATAATCATGCGCATGGTAGTGGTTTTGCCTGCGCCGTTAGGACCCAGGAGCCCCAGGATTTCGCCACGGCGCATTTTCAAGGAAACATCATCTACTGCCCGTTTGTCCTCGAAATCCTTCACCAAATGTTCTAATTCAAGTGCGAAATTATCCATTGGTTATTAACCTCTCATGCCGTCTTACTTTATGCCTGGCGTTTACCGGCAATGCGGTCTACAAAATTTACAGGGCGTCTACATCCGGCGATTCGCTGATATATTCGATTTTAAAATTATTCAGTTTCAGCACATGGGTGAGTTCTTCATTAATAATATTGTCCACCATTTTTTGGCTTTCAGTGCTGATATAGTTTTTAAGCAGCGTATAGAAGACCACGGAATCTTTTTCAAAGCCCAGGGCCATTTCCACGGCGTCGTCCACTTTATTCACTTTTTTCACCAGTTGCTGCATCTTTTCACTGGTGGTGGGGGAAAAGTTCTTTAAATACTCTTTCATATAACCCTGGTATTGATCGTCGTAGTTATCCGGGGGTGTAAAAGAGCCCACTTCTCTTTGAAGCTTTTTAAAGTTAGCTTCATGTCTCAATTCTTCTTCGGCCAATGCGTGGAAGAGTTCCATTACTTTTGGATCACCCAGTTTTTTTGCGCTTTCGATATAGAATTGATACCCTTTTTGTTCGATATAGACAGCAAACTCCAATATATCGCTTGCATTTAAAAGATTACTCATTTGATTCTCCTTAAGCAGTTTTAGGTGTACAAAATAACATTTTCTGATTTTTATGTCAAGTCATTTAAAGGGTGAACTATCAAGGTTTTTTTAGATGCGCTTTAGGATCGCCTTGAATTCATTACCTTCCCGGTGATCGATGAATTCGATGTGGGGATATTCTTTAATCGCTCTTCTTATCCCGTTGCCCAATCCCCGGTATGGCAGGATTTTAGCGGCCAGGGAAGCAATAATAGGATTACGGATCATTGAGATTCCATTTTTAATGTTTTCAATCGTTAAATTATTGGGTAAGTGGCCGGGGCTGATTATTTCGACCTGGTTATCAAAGATAAAAATTCGAATAGGCGCGGATATGAAATAATCGCGATGAACCAGGGCATTGGCCACAAGTTCTTCTAATGAAATTTTAGGGATTTCCAGGTCGCCGATGGAATTGACGCTTTTTTCACCCTGCACCCGGCGCAGGTTCCTGGTAATAAAGCTTACCGATCGATTAAAGACATCTTCGAGTTTTCCATGAATATCATCGCTGTCCCTGTATTTTGAAATTTGGGTACTAGCGCCCGGATAGGCGGCGCCTTTTACGCAAAAAACAGGTAAGCGGTATTCCTGGTTATTGGCGAAAAATAATGCGCCGGCGATATTAAGCGTCCCATCTTTCATCAGGTCCATATTTTCCAGGAGTTTCGGTAGGGGGATGTCCAGGTCATCCAGCGATTCGCCATATTGTTTATGGAAAAATCGTTTAAAATAATCTTTATCTACGTCGGTCGCGGTCATGCCGTTTACTGGAATCTCATCGGCATGAACCAGACCGGCGGCCTGGAAAATACGCTGCATTTCTTCGCGTGCCGTCACTTTGCGTTTGTCCGCGCCGCTTTTCACCCAGATAGCGCCGTTATTATCCATATAGGGTTTGCTGACGCCGGCGGGAATATTCACCACCACGACCAACCCATCGGGCAACTGGACATTCTCGGTAAACGGGTTTATAGGTGGACGCACCGATTGGCTGGCCGCGTTTGAAATAAGATTATTAAGTTTGTTTAGGTCGGGCATGGATAACCCGGCTATTTGGCCGTTATCGGTAACGCCGATAATAAGCATGCCGCCCTGGGAATTGCTAAAGGCCACCATTTCGGCAGCCAGGGAGTCGACATTGTTAATACTTTCTTTAAATTGGTGTTTGCTGTCTTCGCCGCGGCTTATTATTTTCAAAAGCTCTGTGGGTTCCATATTTTATTAAAACTCCTTTTTCTTATTTCATTAACTTTCAATGGGACAGTCATGGAAGAATATTAGTACAAAACGCCGTGATTGTCAACGGCTGATATGGAAACTACAGGGCTGGGTCATTTTAAAAAGGTACAAAATTCGAAATTCGTGCTTTGGACTTATTTTATAAATAGGGAAAAAATAGATAAAAATCCGCGAGCACTTGACATTTTGTGGCAAGGCAATTATAACTATATAGAGGTAATTGAAAATGATTGAAACTACGATTAGAGTGCCGGGCAATATCAACCGTCTGAAGGTCTCGGATGAGATAGTTTATAGAGCTTTCGCCATCGCTGTTGAAAAGAAAAAAAAGGAAATTCAAAGGGAATTAGGCCAACTGGATTCAAAGATAAAACGATTCGAGAAAAAATATAAAATGAGTTTTGATAAATTCGAAAGGGCAATGGGCGATGGTTTTCAAGAGCATAACGATTGGATTGATTGGAGTTTATTAGTGGAGAGTAGGAAACAATTGCTTGAGGAGATTGGAAATTTCGAGACCTACTAATGTATGAAATAAAAAGCATCCTTCAAAAAAAAGCGTTTGTCAAAGAAATCGCATATTTAAGAGAGGAGAGAAAGAGGTCCATATTTTTAAGAGATTGTAAGGTATATCTGGTCAATTTTTCGACTTTATATATTAAAGAGATATGGAAAGACAAACAGCTATTGAAGTATTCATATTACTGGTTTACAGCCAATAACAAACTTATTTCAGGTTGGGATAATGCCCCGCATCACAATGAGATCAGTTCCTTTCCTGATCATAAGCACAATGCGGATGGAGTAGGGCCCTCCGTCGAGAGAAATCTACAGGAAGTCATTGACTATATTGAGAGAATATTTACTGGCAAGTAGAAGGCTGCGGTTGTATAGGCTAGTTCTTCATCCTGGGCGAACACGGAGACACTGCGGTTCGCCCCTACGGGAATCTAACCCCTGAACCCTGATTCCTGACCCCTAATTCATATTCTTCATTTCTGCTTTTTCCGCTCTTCCCCGCTTCCCCGCTTCCGCTCTTCCTTCTTTACACCGCTGTCAACTCCCACAAGGCACTATAAATGCGTCGTGCGCCGCCTGAATATTTATCTGTTTCAGTAAGATAGAGGCTTATCAATATATCTAAGGCTTTTTCTTTCTCTCCTAACTTGCCCACGGCAAAGGCACAGGTACCGCGGAGATCAACGTCCTGTTTCTCATTTTCCGCCTGATGAAGTAGTCGCTTCATTACGGTTTTGTCTTCTACCCCTGAATTGCCCAAAGCTTCGGCGCAGTTACGCCGGAGATAGCTGGCCTGTTTTTCATCTTCCGTCAAATGAAGGACTATTTCCATTGCTTTATCTTTCATGCTTAATTCTCTCAGAGATATAGCGCAGGCAATCCGTAGAGAGCCTGCCTGTTTCCCATCTTCCGCCAGATTTAGTAATATTTCCACAGCTTTATCTTTCAATCCTAACTTGCCCATGGCTTCAGCGCATAAACGCCGGAAATATCCGTCCTGTTTCTCATCTTCCACCTGGTGAAGTAATCGCTCCACCACGGCTTTGTCATGCATGCCTAGCTTGCCAATGGCTTCGGCGCAATCACACCGGAGATAGCCGTCCTGTTTTTCATCTTCCGCCAGGTGGAGCAATCGCTCCACCACGGCCTTGTCTTTCAATCCTAACTTGCCCACGGCTTCGACGCAATAACGCCGGAGAGTGTCAGGTTGCTTCTCTTCTTCTGCCAGGTGAAGTAATCGCTCCACTACGGCTTTGTCTTTAAACCCTAAATCGCCAATGGTAAAGGCACATTTACCCCGGAGAGAACCCTCCTGCTTCTCATTTTCCACCAGTTTAAGTAATCGCGCCACAGTGCTTTTGTTTCTCAACCCAGGGTTACCCAAGGTATAAGCGCAGTTACGCCGGAGAGAGCCCTCCTGTTTTTCATCTTCAACAAGATATAGTAGTATTTCTATGGCTTTTTCTTTCAACTCTAACTTGTACAAGAAGTAGGCGCAATTACGCCGGAGATCACCGCACTGTTTCTCATCTTCCGCCAAGTGAAGTAATATTGCCACTGCTTTGTCTTTCAATCCTAACTTGCCCACGGCTCCGGCGCAGGAACGACGGAGATTGCCGTCTTGGCTCTCATCTTTCGCCAGGTGAAGTAATCGCTCCGCTACAGCTTCGTCTTTCAACCCTAAATTGCCTAAAGTTAAGGCACAGAAATATCGGAGATAGCAGGTCTGTTTGTTGTTTTCCGCCAGCACTAAAAGTTTCTCTGAAAGAATCGAGTTAGCCAAAGAATCGCTTACTGAGGATACCCAGTTTCTAAATCTTTTCCATGTGTAATTGCTGTGTAAACCTCTGTCTTTACCCTCATTCCAAGAGAAACGGAAAAAATCATCGATCTGTTTTTCCACGAACTCACTATTGCCAAGCCAGCGACCTTGCTCAGCGATGAATTTCATGACAAAATAATGATGATGATAAAAATAAGGTTCCATCTTTTTCGGGTCTTGCCATGTTAAAATATGATCCAGTACTTTTTGGGCCTGTTTGTTGGGCAGAGCCCGTATTGCCAGTAAAAGCGTCTCGTGCCAGAATGCATTATCGATAAATTGATCCACATATTCAATCATGATTTGCAGATCGAAATTCAATAATGCCTCATTGGCAATCCAGCGGGCGGCAAAATATTCCTGGAAGGTCTTATGTACAAAGCCATAGCGATCCGGCGCTAGCTCCACCAGCAGACCCGCCCGCGAACGGATCTTATCCAGGAACTCATCCACCAACCCCTTGGCCTGGCGATTGTCGCAGCCAAAAATCCGGCAAAAATCGGGGAATAAAATTTTATACACCTCGCCCCGGTCGATCACCGTACCTGCTTCATCCCCTTTTTCCAGGGACTGCAAATAAAACGCCACCTTTTCAAGAAACCTACGCCTGTCATCCGGCTTAAATTTCTCATCGATAATCTCTTTGACATTATCCCAGGTATAAAGCAGTGCTTCGGTGGCCTTGTCGTAAAGAACCAACCGGTCCTCCGGGAGCTGCGCCTCGTAGCGGTGGATAATCCCGATAATGGTCAACAACAACGGGTTCCTGGCCAACTCCTTAATACGCGGCTTTTTCACAAACGCTTTTCCCAGGTCGGCGGCTTTGGTTTCCGCTTCGGATTCATTGGTCAACCGGCTTCGATACCAGCGCTGGATAAAAGCGGCGATCTCTTCGTCATCGAAATCTTCCAAAGTAAAATGGCGATAATCCGTGGTAGAAAATTGCGCCCGGCTGTACCCCGCAATCCGGGATGTCACTATCACGGTATTCCCCATATGATGACCGGTCACAAACGAAGCAATCATCTGCCTTATTTCCGCCCGCCGGCCTTCGGCCGCCACCTCGTCCAGTCCATCAAACAACAGCAACGCCCGTCCGCTGTCCAGGTATTTTTCAAAGAAACCCGGAGGTAAAGTTAAATTGTAATGGGTGCGCATGGAGTCGTAGAGAAAATCCAGGATATTGTAACCCGGCTCCTTTGTCTTAGCGAAAGCATGTTCCAGCTTACGAATTTCCACCAGGATAGGGAAAAGAAGGTGGCCGCTGTCGCGGTGATATTCCAGGTGCAGGCGCGCCGCTTCCAGCATCAGGTATTTCAACAGCGTGGATTTGCCTGATCCGGGTTTGCCCAACACCACGAAACACGGGTTCGCGCTTTCATCGAACACTTTATCAAACTTCACCGGCGCCTTTTCTTCTTCTTTTTTAGACATCATCATCCGCCGCAATTGCATCTCTTCGCCGGTGAATTCATCGTCGCCCTGTTGTTCAACCATCAACCTGGAGTAATCCTCAACCGGGACGTTTTCTTTCACCCGCGGCATTACGAAAATCGATGGCAGTTGGATATCTTTCTTTTCTTTCGGGTCCGGTATACCCACAAACAACAGCCGGTTATTATGTTTAATCAACTGGTTCAAGTATTTGAACCGCGCAAACGTCATATTGGGTTCCGTACCCCGCTTTTGCAGGACAGAATAAATCTTTCCCAGGTGAAACGTTTGAAACATTCCCTGGAATTTCTCTTCTTTCTGGACCAACCCTTCGA
>JAUPLE010000120.1 GCA_030837085.1 Acidobacteriota bacterium
GCAATATCGGTCCTGTTAAGATTATAAGTGGGATGCCCTTTATTCTTGCCGTCTACCCATACATCGATAGTGGAACCGTTGGCGGGAATGTTATTGGGCAGCGGTGTTAATACCCAGCCCCAGTTGATAAACTTTTTGCCGGAAGCTGTCCCGCCCTGGGTAGGAGTATCAATGGCCCCGAAAGGTTTTTCCGCATGGGCATTGTCGCAGGTAATGGTTTTAGCGCCTAAAATAACCTGGTTTCCTTCGGCGTCAATGGCCCTGGCATAAAGAGTATATGAGCCGTTGCCGCCGTTGGGTAAAAAGTTGGTAAGCAGCATGTATCCCCAACCGGCCCGACTTTTGTTGGGATACGTGGGGTAAGCGGCTTCTATATCCGGCCGTGCACCTTCCACGAATAAGGCATCGCCAATATAAGTATCGCCGTTAAAAATTTCTACTTTCGAAACCTCGATATTGTCCAGGGCCCAGCCGGTCACGGCTACACTGCTGCTGACGGTGGAACCGTCAATGGGCGTGGAAAATTCGCCAAAGGGGCCGATGGGAATAGAGGAAGAAACAGTAAATCGGGCATTACTGGTATCCGAAGGTGTACCACCGGTATAATTATCGCTAATCCTGATCAAGCAGTTGGCTGATGATATATTAGGTATAGTCCAGGGATAAACCCAATCATTGTGATAATCTGAAACGATCTCAATCCAGGAAGCGCCATTGTCCGGGGAATATTCGATTTTTACGTTATGTACCGCCCCCGCGGATGTCCAGGTAATGTTGTTAGTGGAACCTCCAGCCCAGCTTTCTCCTCCATTGGGTGAAGTGACCGTAATCGAAGGCGTTGCTGCGCCGCATTTCGTTTGCGTGTATCCCCAATAGGCATCCCTGTCGTTTAACCAGGTTCTTACCGTTGGATCGCTGCAAGAAAGGCAATTATAAGATAGCCCCAGTTGGTTTAATCGAGTCAAATTTATTAGACCGGCTGGAATCTCACCGGTCAATTTGTTATCGGTAAGTTTCAGGAGGTCCAGGTTCGAAAGGTTTCCGATTTCCTGGGGAATCGGACCGCTAAAAGCGTTGTCGTCCAGGTTAAGTTTTACTAAATTAACCAGGTTCCCCAATTGGGGCGGTATATTCCCTATAATGTCATTGTCGTGTAGGTGAAGCTCTTGCAATTTGATAAGATTGCCCAATTCCGGGGGTAAAGTACCTTCCAAATCGTTGTCATGAAGGTTAAGATAGGTCAGGTTGACCAGGTTTCCGATTTCAAGAGGTATGGAACCGGTTAATTTCGTATTATCCCCGGTATCGAAATATTGCAGTTTGGTCAGATTCCCCAGTTGCGGGGGTATCGTCCCGGTTAAATCCATATCATGGAGATTAAGATAGGTCAGGTTGACCAGGTTTCCCATTTCCGGAGGTATGGGACCGCTTAAAGAAGGGTTATCGCCGATATTCATATATCCAATGTAGAAAAGGTTTCCCAGTTGCGCGGGAAGGCTCCCGGTCAAATGATTTTTATACAAAGAAATATTGGTAACATGGTCGCCGTCAAGGTATATCCCATGCCAATTACCTTCAGTACCCGGCATAGCGAAACCATCGGTATGCAGCGGCGCGGTTTTCCAACCGGAATTATTATACCAAGTGTCGCCGTTGGTGGAATTATAAAGCGCGATCAGGCCCGCTCTTTCCGACGCCGGGATTGCGCTGTAACCAAAGCCTGAAAAAGACGCCAAAATAATAAATAGTGAAACTATTTTCTGTATCATGAGTGCCTCCTGGTTATTAAGGATAGTACAAATCCCAGTTTTTTTATTCCAGATCGATAATTCCATAAGTTTTTTTTGAAAATACAGGTATAAAGGGAATTTCGAGACTTATGGATTTATAAATCAATAATATTTTTCGACGGTTATTTCACGCTTTTTGAATTAAAGGTCCGTGTCAGTGTCCGTCCGCGGCTGCCCTGAAAATAGCCACCAAGGCACAAAGGTACACCAAGGGGAAGTAGGAAGGGACAGTCAAAAAAATCCTAATACCCTTGACAAAATAAAAGTTTTTATTTAAAACTATACCATGAAATTGAAATATAAAATTTTGCCTGGCTTAGTTATTATTATTTCCCTGCTGCTCTCAACGTTATCTTTCCCGGGCAAAGAAAAAGCGGAGAAGACGCTTCATTTCGCAATTCCTCTCCCTTTCGAGTTTACCTATGACCCGGTTGAAGGAAACTATATCAACTTGCAGTCTTTTTTCCGCGCCACTTATTCGACGCTTTTCAAATTGGATCAATACCGGCGGCCTTACCCATTCCTGTTGGAGACCTATAACCGCAGCGGCAAAATCGTTACGTTGCAGCTTAAAAAAGTCGCCAGATTTTCCGACGGTTCGGATATTACATCCGCGGATGTCGTCCAATCCATTGAGGCCGGTATGAGGCATACGTCTTACCCCAATGCTATTTATAAAATGATCCAGGGCGGCGAAGAATTCTTCCAGGGTAAAACGAACCACTGCTCGGGCATTAAAATTATCGACGCCAAACGTTTCCAGATTATACTGGAAAATGAAAACGACGAATATTGCTATTATTTTACCTCCATCATTATGTCCATCCTGCCCAGCAGCCGCAACCGTGATAAAGACAAATTGCTTTTTTCCGGCCCCTTCCAGGTTGTCCGCCAGGAACAGCAAAAAAGCCAGCTTATACTTACGCTAAAAAGAAATCCCTGGTATTTCGGCGACACCCCCAAACTGGATACCCTGGTTATCCATATATACCTGGATGATACTGCTTTCGAGAGGACCATCCTGAGGGGAGAACCGGATATTTTTCTTTACAATAATCGGCAACAAATGCTTGAAAGCAGGTATAAATACAATTACTTAAAAACTCCTATTTGCGGTGGGTTCTATTTTAAACTCAATCCAATAAGCGGCCCATTCAAAGACAAACGGTTAAGAACTTTCTTCAAATATTTTGTCCGGTCCCAGGTTGAAGCCCGCAATGAAAACTGGGTGTTATCAACCCCCGTCGATCTTGTGCTGCCTTATAACCTGACCGGTTATTTTGTTTTCAACCCCATCCCACACGAGAATTTCAAACCTTTCGCTCCCACCGGGAAAGTAACCATCAAATGCATCAATCCCAGATTCGGCATCCGGGAAGAGTTGTTTTCCCTGTTAAAAAAGAAATTAAAAAAGTTCAATGTTTCCCTGGACCTCCAATGGAGTTCGATGCCCAATATACTCGGGATGGAAAGAAAAGGCTCGCTGGACCTGACCTCCGTCTATTATATATCGGATGTTCCCCTCTCTTTCTATTTTTACGAAACTCTTTTTTTGCCTGGGCACGAGTTGAATCTATTCGGGTATGAGGCGCCGGAAGCCCTTGAACTACTGGATACTTACCGCAAAGAGATAGATGAAATCAAAAAACTGAAAATCCTCGCCCGACTGGAAGAGATTGCGCAAGAAGAGGCGTTTTTAATCCCCCTGTTCAACCAGTTAACTATCCTGGGTTATAAGAGTCAAGTAAAAAATGTGAACATCGACAAATTATTGAATATTAACTTCGAGGAAATAGATGTTAAAAATAAATAAGGGAATAAAAACAAAGTTGATCGTCAGCCTGGTGGCGACCACCCTGGGCGTGCTGGTGCTGTATTCTATTATCCTGGATAGTTCCCTGAAACGCTATTCCAGGACAGAATCGGAGCAAACGATCCTGTTCCTGGGTCAAAATGCCTCGATCTTATTGCAAAAAGCGCTGTTCAACCAGGATTACAGTGAAATAAAAAACATTGCCCGCTCCATCATCCTGGAAAACTTTGATTTCCTTATTATCTATGATAATATTACCGCGAATACGGCCTTTCTCGAAGATAAACACGATGTTACCGGTTTTTTCGATATGGCTAAAATGTTTGAAAGCAAATCATCCTTTGAAAAAACAAGCATTGTTATCGCCGGAGAGGATTACACCCAATATTTATTCCCGGTCACTTTACCCGGTTTGTCCAAACCGTTGGGGTTCCTGGTAATTGGTATTTCCGAAGAGAGGATTGAGTCTCAATTGAAACAAATTACCTACCGACTGGGGATTCTTGGTATTCTCCTGTTTTTGACCCTGACCGTGATTATATACTTTCTATCGGATAAAATTGTAAAACCGCTCAGGGCATTAAGCCGGAAGATCGGGAAATTTGCCCAGGGTGATTATACTGTTCGTTCTGACATAAAGACCGGTGACGAAATCGGCGACCTATCGGAAAATTTCAATAGTTTGGCGGACAAGATCAATGAACAGATCATATCAATCGAACAATACAGTAAAAACCTTGAAAAAATGGTAGAGGAACGTACGGAAGAACTCCTGGCAGCCCTTGATAATATCAAGGAAAAGGATAAAAAATTAAACCAGGCGGAAAAGATCAACAGCCTGAATTCGGTGGTGTCTGCCATTGCACATGAGATCAATAACCCACTGGCGATTATTTCCGGGAACATCCAATTGATTGAGGCCAAAATTACCGATGAACAGCAGAAAAAAAAATTAGACGTGGCCCAGGCGGCTATCCAGCGGATTGCCACCTTGATCGACGAGATCAATTTTTTCTCCGCCATCAAAAATTTAAGAACCGAGCTCCTCTCTTTTGCCCATATGCTCTCCGATGCGGTGAATAAAGTTGTACGGGGAAATGTAAAAGTGAATATCGAGGGGGCCGCGGAAGAGAAAATCAACTCGAACCGGAATTTACTCACCCTCTGCCTGGAAAATATCATGCAGAATTCCATCGACCAGTTCCTGCTGAGAAAGATTGAAGGTGAAATCCGGGTGAGGTACTATAAATATCCTTCTTATTTTGAAGTGGAGATAACCGACAACGGAGGCGGGATTGAAGACCCCTCCAGGGTTTTCGATCCCTTTTATACTACTTTCAATAGTAAGAAAGGATTGGGCTTAACGTTTGTTTATCATGCCGTCCAGGCGATGAATGGAGATATCACTGTAGAAAATATTCAAAACGGCGCCAGGGTAACACTGAAACTCTCTGAGTTGCCCCCAGAAGGTTATGACCAACATTCGTAACTTTTCTTGACTATTGGCTTTACATATTGTATATTAATATTCTTAACAATCTGAAACACGTAAATCATGGAGGATAAAATGAGAAAATTTTTTTTATTTGGGCTTTTGATATCGATGTTTTTACCGGTTTTTCCCGGGGGTGGCAATGCCGCTGCCGCTGGAGAAACCGCTGAACGCTGTAATTATATATTGATCTTCCAGGCCACTGAATACAATTCAAAAATGGGTGACGCCATAGATTTTTTCTTTAATAAAATACTCAAGCCCGAAGACCATCTATCCGTTATTACACCGGCAAATCCCTATAATTTTCCCCCGCAAACCCGCCAGGCCTACCCAATTGAAAAACTAATCGAACGTACCAACGAAGTATTAAAAAGGGACATCAGCGTCGGCGTGGCAAACTACCAGCAAATCCTGGACGGTATGGCGCAAGTGGTGCGAGAGATGTCCGGCGGCGTAGATCTCTCTGGCGGCGCCGATAATACCACTCCCTCCGATATAAAATCCAACCTGATCCAGTATCGCCAACTGAAGGAAAACCTGCGCAGCCTACGCAAACTGAATGAAAACCTGTTTATGCAGCTTGCCGGATTATTCAAAAAAGAAACAGGTAAAAATTACCTCTACATTTTCTACCAGAAAGAGTTGCGCATCATCCCGAACCGTAACGCCCTACAAAGACTCAAAGAAAACATGCAGTTTAAAGCAGACGCCGTCGAACTCTTTGAAGAGGAAAGCGACGAAAAATTTATGGACGTAGACGCGGTAAGCCTGGCGTTAAAAGATGCTTCCGTGACCCTCAATTTCATTTACCTCAACAAAGATGATACACGGAAAGGGACGATGGAAACCAAGGAATTTTCCGGCGACGTTTACAACGTCCTCTCCCAATTGGCAACGGCCACCGGGGGACTTATCGAAGCCACATCGAAACCCGAAGCTGTCTTGAAAAAATGGAGCACCCCGCCAAAAAAGTAAGCGATTTGACTTAAAATAGGATGTGGTGTATACTGCCAAAATGATAAAGAAGATTATTATACCAATATTTACAGTGTTTCTAACCGTCAGTGTATACGCCGGGAATTTTACACCGGCGCAGGAAAAAAGTAGCCAGGAGACAAAAAACATAACGGTAACTGCCAAACCGATCAATGTTAAGGACCTGGATCAACCCTACAGGGAGTGGCTGGACCTGGTTTATTTTATTATTACCCCTATTGAAAAAGAGACATTTTTCAAGCTCACCAATAACCGGGACCGCGATTCGTTTATAAACCTCTTCTGGAAATTAAGGGACCCCACCCAGGGAACCCCGGAGAATGAGTTCAAAGAAGAACATATCAAGCGGTTCCAATACACCAACCGGTATTTTAAATACGGGTCCACCCTGCCCGGGTGGAAAACCGACAGGGGCAAAATGTATATCCTGCTGGGGCCGCCCGTTGATGTCAATGAGATAGCCAGTAAAAGCGATATCTACCCCACGCTGATCTGGGATTACTACGGGGGTGTCTCTAAAGGACTGCCCACTGCATTTAACATTGTTTTTTACAAACGCTCCGGCGCCGGCGATTATGTTCTCTATGTCCCCGCCATAGACGGCCCTGCCGCTCTGCTGATATCGAGTATTGCCCAGGTGGACCCCACCGATTATGAAACTATCTATGAAAAACTCCATAAAAGCGAACCCTCTGTTGCCGACATATGCCTCTCCCTTATCCCCGGGGAAGAAATGTCCAGTTTCTCCCCCTCCCTGCAATCCAGTCTCCTCATGTCCCAGATTTATGAACTCCCTAAAAGAAATATCAATCCTACCTATGCCAGGAATTTCTTAAATTTCAAAGGGATCGTGGAAACCAGCGTCATGACGGATTATATTAACCTTAAAACCGATTTGTATATTTTAAGAGAACCGCTGCTGGATATGAATTTCGTTCATTTTGCCCTGCGCCCCGAGCGAATATCCGTTGATTATGCAGGCGATGCGGATAAATACTATTTCAACTATAATTTAATCGTGGTGCTGAAAAAAGGCGAAGACGTGGTCATGGAATATAATAAGAACTTCCCTTTTAGCTACACCGGGGATGAGTTGGATGAAAAAATCGCCGATGGAATTATTATCAGCGATTATTTCCCCGTTATCGAAGGGGATTATAAATTAACCGCTGTACTCCAGAATTCGGTAAACAAGGAAGTCAGCTATTATGAACAGCCTGTCAGTACAGGGATTCCCACGACATCATCCACCCGGATTTTCGGCCCCCTGGTATCGTATCAAGCGGCGCCCGCCGAGAAAAAAGCAGGTTTCTCCGCTTTTACCGTAATGGGCGTGTCCATCAAAATCGATCCCCAACGAACCTTCGGCTTAAACGAACCCCTTTTTGTCACCTTTTATGTGGACCCGGGCGCCGATAAGAATAAAACGCACGCCGAAATGGAAGTGGTGTGCCAGGATGAAGCCCGGCCCTATAACAAACTATACTCATTCCAATTACCGCCCGGGGAGAAATATTATACCTTTACCCAAAACCTGGAGCAATTAAAGTACGGGAATTACCTGGTAAAGATAAAGGTTTTTGGCGAAGGTAATACGATCCTGGATGCCAAAGAGAAAGATTTCATGGTATCGCCTATAGCCGCTGTTCCCCATCCGCCGGCCGCGTCCAAACTCTTAAAAAGTGAAAACCATTTCCTCTTCTATATGATGCTGGCAAATCAATATGAGAATACTAAAAATAGCGAAAAAGCCGGGCAGTATTATGAAAAAGCGCTGGCGTCCAATGCCTTGTACCCCCCCCTGGTAAAAGCATATGCCGCGTTTTTATTGAACCAGGAAAATTACGACCGCGTGCTGGCCGTTGTTGAGAATATAAAGGACCAGCCAAAAGAAGCTTTTGATTATCATACGCTAAAAGGCAAGGCGTTCTATCACCGGGAAAAATACCGGGAAGCTGTCCAGGAACTACTGGAGGCCAATAAAATTTATGACAGTGATGTGGCTGTGCTGAATACCCTTGGATTTTGCTTTATCCGCCTCGGGGAAATCGAAGAGGCCAGGCGGGTGCTGTCTGCTTCCCTGGTGGTGAACCAGGATCAACAAGATATTGTTGAGGTTCTTGGGAGGCTAAAAGAAGATGAAAAAAAAGGGAAAAAATAAAATGACTATAAAACAATGGACTCTTAGCCTGGTATTGGCGGCAGCGGCATTGGTATTCATGATATTTACCAATACCAACTGCGCCGCCAGGAATGCCGAGTTCAAGATGGACCCGGAAACTGAAACATTTTATCAAGAAGCCCATTTGCTGTTCACCAAGCAAGAGAAGAATATTTTCAACAGCCTGACCTCCCCCGAAGACAGGAAACGTTTTATCCAATATTTCTGGGAGATTCGGAATCCCAATCCATATGCGGATGAAAACGAGTTCAAGCTTATGATGGACGAACGTTTTAGCTACGTCAATTCATACCTGAAAGAAGGCAATGTGCCCGGGTGGAAAACCGACCGGGGCCGGATTTATATGCTGCTGGGACCGCCGGATTATGTTGATACCCAGCCTGTGTTTGACAATCCCGATGTGCACGATTATATGCTTTGGGGCTACGGTGATCCAACCTTTCTCGACAGGGAAAACAGGGGTAACGGTAACAGTTTTTACGTCTTATTCGTGGACAATGACGGACACGGCCGTTACTATATCAACATCGAAGGCATCGATGTAAATATAGGCGGAGGTGAATATATATTCATGGACGGCACCGACATGCGCCTGCTGGATGAAGCCGAAGAGATGAAGTATAAACATATCAAAAAGAAAGAAGACCTATTTGAAAAAAATAACCTGGCCTTCCAATTATACTATGACGAACATAAGCAGAGCTTCCATATCGCGATCCTGCCCAAGAATGTCATCTTCGATGAAAATCCCAATACCGGGGTCATGACCGCAAAGTTCAAAATCGATATGGTGATTTACGAAGAAAAAAAGAGTTTTTTTAAACATACGGAAGTCAAAACGATTGACGTTAAAAAAGAAGAACTGCTGACCCAGGAGCAACAAACTCCTTCCGCTTCTCCCCTTCAACTGGATATCCCGTTGAATCTCAATCCTGGGCATGTCAGCGTGGATGTTTTTATTTCCGATATCCTGGGAGACGCCAGTCACCGGGATTTATTTACGTTTAATATTCAAAATCCGTGATGAGATAGACGACGCCATAAATGTATTATATATATAATAAATGATGCAGGAGGAACAGCAAATGAAAAAACAACTGATAACCAGTTTTATGATAGTAATGTTGGCCCTGGCTACAGCATGCCCCCTGGCTCTTTTGGCCCAGGAAGGCCGCGGCACCGGACGCTTGACCGGGACGGTAAAAGATGAAACCGGCCAGCCCCTCAAGGGAGTTGCACTCACCCTCAAAGCGCTTGATTACAACTTTCAATTAAGTGCCGAATCCGAAGCAGATGGAACATGGGGCATTTTTGGTTTTGGCATGGGGCGCTTTGAAATAACGGCAATGAAAGAAGGTTATATCCCCTTCCAGGATGGCAAGCAATTATCAGGTATCAACAAGAATCCCCCAATCGATATCGTACTGAAAAAAGAAGTCAAAGTCAAAGAGCCGGAAATTGATAAAGTGTCCGGGGAACAAATAAAAAAAGGCAACGAGTTGTATAAAGAAGGGAAATACGCCGAAGCCTTGCCCTATTTCCAGGAGTTTATGAAAAATAACCCCAAACAGTTTCAAAGCGGGATCAACCTGGGAAATTGTTATATGCAGATCAAACAGTACGAAGAGGCGATTAATGCCTTTAAAAAAGTGATCGACGGATTTAAAAACGAGAATCCTAACTTAAAGGGCAATGAAAAAGCGGCCACGATTTATGCCAGTATCGGTGAGGCGTACAGCGGATTGAATAACCTCGATGAAGCGGCTAAGTACTATAAAGAATCCATGGCCCTTTATCCCCCCAAAGATGCGGCAGTGGCTTATAACGTCGCCGAGATACTATTTGTTGGCGGGATGACCGACGAAGCCATCGAATACTACACTTTAGCGGTTTCGCTAAAACCCGAAATGGCCATTTACTATTCGAAACTGGGCTACGCCTACCTGAATAAAGGAGAGTTTAAGCAGGCAGTGGAAAATTTTGAAAAATTCATCAAACTGGCGCCCGATGATCCGCAAACTCCCACGCTTAAAGGCCTGATCGATGACTTGAAACAACAGCAGTAGAGATTTTCAATTCCACTGATCCTGTTTTAATAAGGTCTTCTTTATTTCTTCGCCTTTGGAAAAATAGGCGTCGGACTTAGCCTGGTCGCCTTTAAATGAATAAATATCCGATAGGATATAATAACCGAAAGCTGTGTATTTATTAACGGGTTTTAAGTCGATGCCTTTTTCACAGAGTTGGATTGCCTCATCGATATTGGTGCGGCGGTCCAGGTAATATTTGGCGATCATGAAGTAAGGAATATTAAAGTGGGGATTGCCTTCCATAGATTTCCGGTAATATTCTACTGCTTCATCATATCGGCCGGTGTTTCTCAGGTCTTCCGCAACGTTATAAGCGGCCTTGAAAGCATCGGGGGAATTTTCTACTTCGACCTTGTAGTATTCAATGGCTTTGGCGACATTGCCCCTGGCTTCTTCCACCTGGGCCAGGTTAAAATAAAGTTTCTGGAGGGTGGGGTTTATCGCCTTTGCCTTGTTTAAAAAAGTTTCAGCAGTTTGATAATCCTCTTTTAAAACATATATCTCCCCTAATCTGTTGTAGGCGCCCGGGTTGATTTGTTCGATCTCCAGGGATTTATTTAATGCACTCACGGCTTTGTCATAATCTTTTTTCATAAAATAGATTGTACCCAATTCGTTATAGAGGGAGTGATCGCGGGGAAAAGTTTTAAAAAACCGCTGGACTTCATCAATGGCTTTATCCAGTTCGCCCAGGCGAATAAGGGAATTAACCACATTGATCATGGCGGCCTGGTAATCAGGTTTTTGCTCCAGTACCCGGTAAAAACAATCTAAGGCTTTCTTCGGCATTTTATTTTCATTGTAGGCGTTTCCCAGTTGCAGGATGCCGTCCACGATTTGCGGGTTTTCCTTGATGATTAGTTCCAGGATTTCGATGGCCCGGTCGTATTTTTTTTCCTGCATCAATCTCCGGGATTCCCCCAGGTCGTTAAATACCTGGACTTTGCCCTTGGGATCGGGCAGGTCGTTTTTTCCCCTGGTATCCACCGTGTTGGTAAAGTATCCCAGGGCGGCCAATTTCTGTAAATCCTCTTTATCCAATTTAAGGGCTTCACCTACTTTCCTGGCGTTTTGCGATTTTTCAGTTATAAATTCCTGGAGCCTGATCCTGGCCCTTCGAGTCTGTTCAGACTCTTTCAACGCCAGGTTCTCTTTTTCGTCGGAGTCTTTCTCCAGGTCATACAGTTCCTGTTTGGGCGCCTGGATATATTTCCAGTTTTTGTTGTAATACAGGGCTTTTAACTCGGACCACCCATAGTGCATCCGGGGGTAATAGGTTTCTGTATAGGCAACATCCTTCCGATTTTCTTTATCGCCAAACATCAGGTTCAACAAGGATTGTCCCTGGAAGGAACCCGGTTTGGAGATTCCCAGGGCTTCCAGGATGGTGGGGGCGATATCGACGGATTCAACAATGTTATTTATTTTTTGCCGGGGGAATTTAAAAGGGGCGTGGATGATCAGGGGTATCCAGACCGTGGGCCTGTAAATAAAAAAACCGTGGCTGTCTTCATCGTGCTCTCCCAGGCTTTCGCCGTGGTCTGACATCATGATAATTAAACTGTTATCATAGATGCCCTCTTTTTTCAACCAATCGAAAAACAGGCCCAATTCATAGTCCAGGTATTCCACTTCTCCACGGTAGGGCCGGTCGGCGAATTTCTCTTTAAAGGGGGAAGGGGGATCATACGGAGTATGAGGGTCATAGAGGTGAATCCAGGTGAAGAATTTTTTATTTTTATTTTCTCCCAGCCATTTTCGTGCATCTCCCAGGACTTCATCGGCGCGTTTCTGGACATTTCCCAGGGAGATTTTTTTATATTTTGTCAGGTCGAAATCATCGGAATACGTATTGAATCCCTGGTTGAAGCCCCATTTCGAGTGCAGCACATAAGAGGCGATAAAGGCAGCAGTTGTAAAGCCCTGTTTTTGTAATACTTCGCTGATAAATTCCAGGCTTTCCGGCACCAGGAACCCGCCGTTGTCCCGGACCTGGTGATACAGCGGGTATGTACCGGAGAGAATGGAAGTATGGGAAGGAAGAGTAAGCGGGGTTTGGGCAATGCAGTTTTCAAACAACGTCCCTTCGGCAGCGATGCGGTCCATATTGGGGGTTTCCGCTCTTCCTTTGCCGTAAGCGCCGACAAAATCGGTCCGCAGCGTATCCAGGGTGAACAGGATAACGTTCAGTTCTTTCAATTGTTTCCGATTGTGGGAAGCGATTATTCCTGGGGCGAACAGGGCATAAAGCAGTATTACTATTCCCAGGCCGGCGCCGATGAAAGGAAGGGATTTTTTTACAGGCGCCGCGGGCCACTGGAACGATTTTTTTACCGGTTCCTGGGCATCTTTTTCCTGGTTATTCGGAATGACTGGAGCTTTCTTTTTCTTTTTTTTCTGGTGTGCCATAGACGAATCTTATTATAAATCCCGTTTCGTGTCAATATTGTTTGCTATCCTTGATCCTTAATCAATATTGCCTTCGGAGACCAGAAACCTTTTCGAGAAAAGGTTTCTGGACTTCCTAAAGCTTTTATTAATAAAAGTTTTACGGGGGTCCGTACCGGCGGGGCGTTTTTTCAAAAGAGCCCCCTGGTGCAGCACTTGAAAGAAAGTACGTCATATGTCATAATTGTAGGAAGAAACCCATAGGAAAGCAAATATGAAAGATGATTACGTGAGATTGATAGAAGAAAAGTTCCAGGCCTCGGCCGACCCGGTCAAAGCGTTACCCATGAAAAAGTATATGAAAAACCTATTTGAATTTTTAGGAATTCAGAAACCTCAGCGAATACTTTTAAAAAAAGAGTTTCTAAAAAAAGAGCGGCTGCCAGGGGTTGAGCGATTGGAGGAGATTATCAAACAACTTTGGAACTTGCCTGAAAGAGAGTACCAATATTTTGGTTTCGAGTTAGTGGAGCATTACCGGAAGCAGTTAAAGGAGCAGGATATCGATTTACTTGAGTATATGATTACCAATAAGTCCTGGTGGGATACCGTGGATTTCATTGCCTCCTGCCTGGTGGGGCCGCATTTTAAGCGGTTTCCTCATCTGGTGGGGCCGTATACCGCGAAATGGCTGGCATCAGGGAATATGTGGCTTCAGCGGACGGCGCTGCTTTTTCAATTAAAATACAAAGCAGGGACCGATGTGGAATTGATGTTTCAAATCATCAGGCAATTGGCTGATTCTAAGGAATTCTTTATTCGCAAAGCCATAGGCTGGGCGCTGCGGGAATATTCCAAAACGAATCCCGCTGCGGTGATGAAATTCGTAGAAAACCAACCCCTATCTAATTTAAGCAAGAGGGAAGCGTTGAAAGTGATCGTCCGGAAAAGCAATTGATTACGGAAGTTTAGCCGCTAAGAACACGAAGATACGCGAATAAAAAATCGCCCATGAATTAATCGAATTAAAAATCAGGGATTAAAAAAACGGGGGAGCAGAAGAGCGGAAGAGAGGTCTTCTTTGAAATGACTAGACAAATCCTTTCGGAGCTGTGATAAACATAAAGTTACCACTCCGTGAAATCTGTGGAATCTGTGTACTTGTTTTTTCCCAACTTCCTCTTTTAAGTAAAAAAACCGAACCGCCCCAAGCGCTTTTGAAGTCAAGATAGCAGTTCTGCGTATCCCGATTTTAGCAACAGGATAACTCTGGAAATGGTTCATGAAATTCGGGATTTACATTTTTATATTATATGATATTTTGTATTCCAAAATGCAATAAGTCAAAATTTCTTTATTAATTTTTTTCTTTTTATCTATGGGCTTAGAATCTTGTACAAAAGCGGTAGCCTACCCCGGATAAACAATAAAAGATAAGTTTACAAAATCAACAGACTATTTAAAGCACCTGGAGAAAAGCGATGAATAATTTTGTCGGGATAATGGTTGAAGATAGCCCACAACTCCTGGTAGGGCTGCTGGGAATTTTAAAATCCGGGAAAGCACTTGTCCCCATTAGCGCTACATACCCTTCAGAAAGAATTCATTTCATCATCAAGGATTGTAATATTCGCCTCTTGTTAACTGATAAAGCGAATTATGGCAAAAGTTATGAAATAGCAGCGGCAAGTCCGGTGTTGACCCACCTGCTTTGCCTGGATGACGGAACTAGCGACACTTTTGACAAAAAAACGGGGGAGGCCCACAGCTCTTTCCAAAAAGAAGAAACCTGCTATGTGATCTACACCTCGGGGTCCACGGGCAAACCCAAGGGCGTCCCTATCACTTATCGAAATTTAAATCCCCTATTTTATTACTCCAGGGAATACCTGCACCTGGGCGGGCATACGCGTGTAATGAAGAATTTATCTTATACATTTGATTTTGGGATTTTCGAGATTCTCACGACACTTTTGTTTGGCGGTCAACTTTATATCTTAAATAAGTCATCCATTGGCGATTTTTCCTTTTATGCCTATTTTATCAACAGGCAGCAAATTAATACTCTTCATACGACGCCGGTGTTTTTAAATAACCTGGCCTGTTCAGGCCAAAAAATGCCTTTTATAAAGCGTATCCATCTGGGAGGGGAGCAGTTAACCGGCAAGGTGGTACAGGATACACTGGCTGTGATATCCCCCGGGTGTATTCTCTACAATGGTTATGGGCCCACCGAAGCCTCGATCAACTGCACTTTTTTCTCTTTAACCTGGGAAGAAATGAAAGCGAACGTAAGGGAAAACATTCCCATTGGGAAGCCGTGCGACCGGCATGAAATTTATATCCTGGATAATTTTCTCAATCCGCAGCCGGTGGGAGCGGCCGGTGAATTGTGCATAGCAGGGCCGGGGTTGTCGAAGGGGTATTTAAACCGCCCGGAATTAACTGCTGAAAAATTTGGACCACAGATTACGCTGATTACGCAGATTAATGTGATAAAAAAAACAAAAATAATCAAAAGTTTTACGGGGGTCCGTACCGGCGGGGCGGTTTTTCAAAAGAGCCCCCTGGAAATTTATCGCACCGGTGACCTGGCGCGGTGGTCAACCGACGGCAATATCGATTTCCTGGGCCGCATCGACCACCAAGTCAAAATCAGGGGGTTCCGCATCGAATTGGGAGAAATCGAAAGTTGCCTGTCCTTGCATCCAATGGTTAAAGAAACCGTGATCATGGCTCGGGAGTATGAGAACGGCGATAATTACCTCTGTGCTTATATTGTGACTCAACCGCCGGAACATCTGACCGTCTCCCAATTGAGGGAATTTCTTTCAAAGCACTTACCCGATTACATGATTCCTGCATATTTTATTCAAGTGGACAGAATCCCCATGACAACCAATGGGAAAATAGACAGGAAAGCGTTACCGAAACCGGATGAAACTTTCATCGATACCGGCGTCGAATATGTTGCGCCGGTTACAGGAACGGAGAAAAAGCTGACACTCTTCTGGCAGCAGTTATTAATGATTGAGAAAATAGGAATCGTTGATGATTTTTTCCATTTGGGAGGAGATTCCATCCTGGTGAACCGGTGCATTGCGCGCATCCGGGAAGAAATGCAAGTAGAAATTCCGCTGCGGAAATTTTTTGAGCAACCTTTTATAAAAGCCTTAGCGGAAGAAATTGAGAAACAGGAACGCCGGGTATTTTCCATCCCGAAGGCAGCCCGGGATGGAGACATTCCGCTTTCTTTTCCCCAGGAACGGTTATGGTTTTTGCAAAACTTGAATTCAGAGAGTGTCGCCTATTTTGTACCCCGTGTCATCCGGGTCATAGGGAAACTGGAAGTAAAAATACTTGAACGGACCTTTACTGAAATAATTCGCCGTCATGAAATATTGCGAACAGTATTTGTGACAAAAGACAGTATACCCGTGCAGCAAGTGCAGGCTCCCTACTATTTTAATATCCCGGTTATCGATATAAGCCGTGACGAGGTGGAACATTGGGTAGAAGAAGAAGGACATAAGTCCTTCGATTTTGACAAAGGCCCCCTGCTGCGAGTTTCCCTGCTAAAACTCGAAGAAAACGAACAACTGATAGTGCTGACTGAGCATCATTTGGTCCATGACGGCTGGACCCAGGGAGTGCTGTTGAAAGAGTTTATCCACATCTTCACCGCTTATTCCGAAGGAAGAGATCATGATTTGCCGGAATTGCCGATTCAATATGCGGATTTTTGTGTATGGCAGCGTGAATTTTTGCAAGGAGAGCGACTCAATCGCCATCTTGATTATTGGAAAGAAAAACTGTCCGATTTGATCCCGTTATTGGAACTCCCCGGGGATCGTCCCCGGCCAACAGTGATGAGTGGAAACGGCGCGTTGAAAGAATTTCGCCTGCCTTGCACCCTTACCAGGCAATTGGAAGAATTCAGCCGGGAGAATGGTATAACTTTATTTATGACTATGCTGGCAGTGTTCAATACTCTTTTATACCGTTATTCCCGGGAAGAGGATTTGTGTGTAGGCATGGGTATTGCCAACCGGGGTTATAAAGAAATGGAAGGCATGTTGGGGATGGTGATAAACACGCTTCCGCTTCGCACGCATACGGTGGGTGATCTTACTTTCACACAGTATTTAAACCGTGTAAAAGAGACCTGCCTGGAAGCATATCAACACCAGGATACGCCGTTCGGCAAAATAGTGGAAGCCCTGGCCCCGAAGCGAAGTTTAAGTTATAACCCTCTTTTCCAGGTGATGTTTAATTTTATGGATACGCCTACGGAAGATTTATGGCTGCCGGGCCTGGAATTGCACCTGGAACCGACTCATAACCGTTCAGCTAAATTCGACATCAACATTGTTGTAGTACCACCGCCGGAACAGGAAATAGATCCGGCGTCGGAAATAAATGGCGGCGAAATCCTGGTGGAATGGGAATACAATGTCGATATCTTCGATGATGAAACCATAGTTCGGATGATTAATCATTATATCCGCCTGTTGGAAGAATCCCTCGGCCGCCCGGATGTTTGTATCTCTACTCTGCCGATGCTAGACCTGGGGGAAATTAACCGTCTTTTGATAGAATGGAACGATACGGCAGTCGATTATCCCCGGGAGAAAACCATACACCAATTATTCGCAGAACAGGCGGCAAGAACCCCCGACCGAATTGCGATTTTTAGCCACGGACGAACACGGACAAACACGGACAATAATATCACCTACAAGAAATTGGATGTACAATCCAACCGGTTGGCCCATTTATTAATAGAAAAAGGCGTCCTGGCGGACAATATTATAGGTATCATGGCTGAACGGTCTATCGATCTCGTTATCGATATTATGGGCATATTGAAAGCCGGTGGCGCCTATTTACCCATCGATCCTTCATATCCCCAGGACCGAATCGATTATATGTTAGCAGACAGTGCGGTCAAAATTTTGATAATAAAATCCGAAATTCGAATATCGAAATACGAAACAAATCCAAATGACCAAAAAATAAATATCCAAAACAAAAACGTTGAAGACTTAATGGTTTTGGATTTTGAACATTTGGATTTTGAATTTGTTTCGAATTTCGAATATCGTGCTTCGAATTTGTTACCTGCAAATCTCGCCTATATCATCTACACCTCCGGTTCTACTGGAAAACCCAAAGGTGTGACGGTAGAACATGGTTCTGCAGTAAATTTATTATATTCGCTGCAAAACGAATATCCCTTTGTTGAATCGGATACTTACCTGTTAAAGACATCTTATACTTTCGATGTATCGGTAACAGAGTTATTTGGATGGTACATGGGGGGAGGGAAGTTGGCGATATTGGAAAAGAACGGCGAAAAAGATCCACAAGTAATATTCGATTGGATCGAACGGTATTTTGTCACACATATCAATTTTGTGCCGCCCATGTTTAATGCCTTTGCAACCCAATTGGATAGTAAACATATAAAACGATTATCGAGTCTGAAGTATATTTTTTTAGCAGGTGAGGCGTTGTTACCGGAGTTTGTAAAAAATTTCCGCAGCTTGAATACAAGCGTCAGGTTGGAAAATATATATGGCCCAACAGAGAATTCGGTTTATTCCAGCAAGTATTCCTTAGCCGATTGGAGCGAAAGTCGAAGTGTCCCTATCGGTAGACCGTTACCCAATATAAAACTATTCATTTTGAATAAATATAATTATCTTCAGGCTATAGGAATATCCGGTGAGTTGTGCATCAGCGGATTAGGATTGGCGCGGGGGTATTTAAACCGCCCGGAATTAACCGCTGAAAAGTTTGAACAGGATTTATGGGCTGAGCAGGATAACCAGGATGATAGAAACAAAAGCTTTTGCGGGGGGGATAGGGGGGCGGTTTTCTCGAAAAAAGCCCCCCTGCTCTACCGCACCGGCGACCTGGCCAGGTGGTTACCGGATGGCAATATCGAATTTTTAGGAAGATTAGATAACCAGGTAAAGATCAGGGGATTTCGCGTAGAACTGGGTGAGATCGAAAACCTATTACGAAAACATATTGGGATAAAAGGCACGGTTGCTGCAGTATTAAAGGGAGATGAAACCGGTGATAAAAGCCTGGCAGCATATTTTGTCTCAGATATAGAGCTTTCGGAAACTCAATTGAGAGAATATTTATTAAAAAATTTGCCGGACTATATGATACCATCGTACTTTGTGCGGTTGGAAAAGATTCCTTTAACCCCCACTGGAAAAGTTGACCGCAAGGCTTTACGCGGGCCAATAGTAAAAGAAATAGCCGATTATGCTGCCCCCCGGGAAGAAAAAGAAATGAAATTGGTGGAAATATGGGCCGAAATTTTAGGTAGAGATATATCTCAGAACCGGATAGGAATCGATGGAAATTTCTTCCAATTAGGGGGCCATTCGTTAAAAGCGATTTCCCTTGCTTCCAGGATATACAAAGAATTTAATGTAAAAATTCCTTTGGGAGAGATATTTAAAAGACCCACCATCAGGGGGCTTTTCGATTATATCAAAGGGGCGGCTGGTGAACTGTACATCCGGATAGAAGCGGCCGAAAAGAAGGAATACTATGTACTGTCATCGGCGCAGAAGCGATTGCATTTTTTGCAGCAAATGGACAACACCGGGACTGCGTATAATATTTCAGCAGCATGGATACTGGAAGGAATTGTAGAGAAAGACAGGCTGGAACAATCCATCGTGAAACTCATCCAGAGACATGATAGTTTAAGAACATCTTTACAAGTAATCGAAGACCACCCGGTGCAGCGAATCCAGGAAAATGTGGAATTTAAAATTGAGATATTAAGTGGTAGGGGCGAGGAAATTTTAAAAACTTTCATTCGCCCTTTCTACTTGTCGAAAGCGCCGTTATTACGTGTGGGATTAGTTAAATTAGCAGAAAACAAGCATTTATTGATGGCGGACATGCATCACATAATATCGGACGGTATGTCTATGCAAATCCTGGTACAAGATTTTTCAGCCTTTTACATGGGGAAAGAATTGCCGGAGATAAAACTCCACTATAAGGATTACGCTGAATGGCAAAACCGGGAAAGATCGAGTAAAAAAATCCTCGAACAGAGTGAATACTGGAAAAAGGAATTTGAAGGAGAAATTCCTGTATTGGAGTTGCCGACCGATTATGCGCGACCTGTTGTCCAGGCGTTTGCAGGAAACAGGATCAATTTTGAGCTAAACAGTGAAACTTCCTGCGCATTAAAGTCCATGGCATTGGAGGCAGAAGCGACGCTGTTTATTGTACTAAAGGCATTATATGCTATCTTTTTAGCTAAGTTAAGCGGCCAAGAAGATATCATAATCGGTTCTCCTGCGGCAGGGCGCAGGCATCATGATATAGAAATGATTATGGGCTTGTTTGTGAATACGCTGGCATTAAGAAGTTATCCTCGTGGAGAAAAGCAGTTTATGGAGTTCCTGGGAGAGGTAAAGGAAAGCATAATAAAAGCGTTTGAAAACCAGGAATATCAATATGAAGACCTGGTGGAACGGGTTTCGATAAATAGGGCCACGGGGCGGAACCCCCTCTTTGACGCAATGTTTGTACTGCAAAATACCGGTTCTGAAAAAATAGCTATTCCCGGTTTGCAGTTGATTCCTTATGAATATGAAAATAAAACGTCAAAATTCGACCTGACATTAATCGTGGTGGAAGTAGAAGAGAAATTACATTTAACGTTTGAATACAGTACAAAATTATTTAAGTGGGAGACTATCGAGCGGTTCAGCGATTATTTTAACAATGTCGTAAAAGGAGTAATCGAAAACAAGGAACAGCGAATTTTCGCTGTTGGAATCATAACGGAAAAGGAAAAGAGACTGATATTATGCGATTTTAATAATGCTGAAAGAGATTATCCAAAAGATAAAACTATTCATGGGTTATTTGAAGAGCAGGTCGAAAAAGCGCCGGACCGCATTGCCCTTGTAGGGGCAGGCCCCCGTGTCTGCCCTGGACTCGTCCGAACTATCGGAATTGTCCGAACTGTCAGTTTAACCTACCGCCAATTAAATGAGCAATCGGATCGATTGGCTGGGTTGTTAATAGAAAAAGGTGTCCTGGCGGACAATATTGTCGGTAATATTGCAGAACGGTCTTTTGAAATGATTGTCGGCATACTGGGGATATTAAAATCCGGCGGCGCATATCTACCTATCGATCCCGGATACCCGGGAGAACGCATCGATTATATGTTAAAAGATAGTGGAGCAAAATTGTTGGTTACCACCAGCGATAAAAAAGGTGAGATATCTTGCATCGACGAATTACCAGTTTCCTCTTACCCTCTCACCCTCTTACCTTCTCACCTTCCTACTTCCTTACCCCCTTACCTTCTAAATTCTTCGAGTCTCGCTTACGTCATTTACACCTCCGGCTCCACGGGGACACCCAAGGGAGTATTAGTTGACCACGGCAATGTCGTACGCCTGGTGAAAAACCCTAATTTTATCGAACATAAGGAAGGTCAGCGTTTGTTGTTGACCGGGGCTTTTATGTTCGATATCGTGACGTTTGAAATATGGTGGCCGTTGTTGAATGGATTAAGCCTGTATCTGACGGATAAAAGTACGGTACTTGACCCGATCAAAATTGAAAAAATGATTTCCCTGAACAGAATCGATATCTTGCACCTGGTTCCCCAATTATTCAAGCAGTTGTTTTCCCAGGACCCGTCGATATTTGCGGAACTTAGTTGTTTTTTAGTTGGCGGCGATCTCGTGCCGCCCCAGGACATTCGGCGACTGAGGAGTAAATATGAAAAGCTAAAAATTCTTCATATGTATGGCCCAACAGAGGGAACCACTTTTTCAACTTACCTGGACGTGGACAAAGTTGGTGAGAATGACCGGGCTCTCCCTATTGGAGTTCCGGTAAACAACTCTTTGATATATATCCTTGGAAAATATAATGAACTTTTACCAATTGGCGTCGTGGGACAATTATGCATCGGTGGGGCCGGTGTCGCCCGTGGATATTTAAACAATCCGGAATTAACCGCAGAGAAGTTTGGAACAAGAATAAATAATAATTTTACATGGGGTTGTACCGGCGGGACGGTTTTTCAAAAGAGCCCCCTGGTAATTTATCGCACCGGCGATTTGGCCTGTTGGTTAGCAGACGGTAATATCGAATTCCTCGGCAGAATGGATCAGCAAATTAAAATCAGGGGGATGCGCATTGAACCTGGTGAGATCGAGAATCAACTATTAAAGCATAAAGAAATAAAAGAAGCCGTATTGCAGGCAATGGAAGATACCGGTGAAGATAAAAGTCTTACGGCTTATATTGTTTCAACTGGGGAATTGCCTGAAAGCGAATTAAGGCAATATTTGCAGAAAGAATTACCGGATTATATGATACCGTCCTATTTCGTATTTCTTGAAAAAATTCCTTTAACCGCGAATGGGAAAATAGACCGGGGAGCGCTGCCGAAACCGGGATTAAAAATAGGTCGAAATTATACAGCGCCGAGGAATGATATTGAAAAAAAATTACTGGAAATATGGTCTGAAATTCTCGGCAGAGATGAACTCCATGTATCTCAATTGCAGGCTTCGACAGGAATCGATGATAATTTTTTCCAGTTGGGCGGGCATTCATTAAAAGCGACATCTCTGGCTTCCAGGATCAACAAAGAATTTGATATAAAAATACCATTGGGTGAGATATTTAAATACCCTACCATCCGGGGACTTTTCACTTACCTAAAAAGGTCGGTTAATGAAGATTACACCCGGGTAGAAGTAGCCGAAAAGAAGGAATACTATAAGTTATCGTCGGCGCAGAAGCGGCTGTACTTTTTACAACAAATGGATAACGCCGGGACGGCATATAATATCTCAGCGGCCTGGCTATTGGAAGGCATTATCGATAAAGCCGGGCTGGAACAAACCATTATAAAACTCATCCGGAGGCATGACAGTTTGCGAACTTCTTTTGAAGTCAGGGAAGGGGAGCCGGTTCAACGCATCCATGAGCAGGTAGAATTTGAGATCGAGATATTAGGGGCCAGGGAGCAGCAAGTAGGGATTAGTAGGCGCGACCCTGCGTGGTCATCCAATCAGGTTTTCATTCGTCCCTTCGACCTGGCCAGGGCGCCGTTACTGCACGTAGGATTAATGAGATTGGAAGAGGAAAAACATCTCCTCATAATGGACATGCATCATATTATAACGGATGGTACGTCTGCCCAGGTCCTGGTGCAGGATTTTTCAGCCTTTTACGCAGGCAAAGAATTACCGGGAATAAATCTCCAATACAAAGATTATACGGAATGGCAAAATCGAGAGAAAAAGAGTAAAAATATCCTGGAACAAGGTGAACACTGGAAAAAGGAATTCGAAGGAGAAATCCCAATATTGGAACTGCCGACCGATTACTCGCGGCCTGACGTCCAGGTGTTTGAAGGAAACAGGATTAATTTTGAAATAAACAGTGAAACTTCCGGTACATTAAAGGTTTTAGCAATGGAAACCGGATCGACATTGTATATAGTATTGCTGGCATTATATGCTATCTTCCTATCTAAGCTAAGCAACCAGGAAGATATCATAATTGGCTCTCCTACGGCAGGACGCAAGCATAACGATCTTGAAAAAATCATCGGGATGTTTGTTAACACATTGGCGCTGCGAAATCAACCTGTGGGAGAAAAGGATTTCAGGGATTTTCTTGGTGAAGTAAAGAAGACTGCCTTAAAAGGGTTCGAAAACCAGGAATACCAATATGAAGACCTTCTAGAACAAATTCCTGTGAACAGGAATCCTGGACGGAACCCCCTTTTCGATACAATGTTTGTGTTGCAGAATATCGGCTTTCAAAAAATAGAGATCCCGGGATTGAAGTTAGTTCCCTATGAATTTGAAAACAAAACATCAAAATTTGATCTTTTATTAACCGGTGTTGAAGTAGAAATGAAATTGTTATTTGCGTTTGAATATAGCACAAAATTATTTAAGCGGGAAACCATTGAGCGATTTATCACCTTTTTTGTTAATATCATACAGGGAGCGATAGAAAATAGCCGGGAAAAAATTTCCGATTTGGAAATCATTACCGAAGAGGAAAAGCATTCATTATTATATGATTTTAATAATATTGAGACGGAGTATCCGAAAGAAAAAACCATCCATCGATTATTTGAAGAACAGGTAGAAATATCGGCGGACCGTATCGCGGTTATCGGTCCAACAATCGTAGAGGCGTTGCACACAGCGTCTCTACACATAACGTACAGGAAATTAAACAATCAGTCCGATCGACTGGCCGGAACGTTAATAGAAAAGGGCATCCGGGCAGACAATATGGTAGGCATTTTGCTGGAGCGATCAGTGGAAATGATTACCGGGATAATGGCCATATTAAAATCCGGGGGGGCTTATTTACCCATCGATCCGGGCTATCCCCAGGAAAGAATCAATTATATGTTGAAAGACAGTAATGCAAAGATTTTATTAAATAAATCCGAAATCCGAAATCCGAAACTCGAAACAAATCCCAATGACAAAAATTTAAATGACCAAAACCGCAATTTCGGAGTTCCATTTGTTTTGAATTTAGATAATCTGGATTTTGAATTTGTTTCGAGTTTCGATATGCGAATTTCGAATCTTAATTCTTCAAATCTCGCTTACATCATCTATACCTCCGGTACAACGGGAAAACCAAAAGGCGTTGCTATTGAGCATCATTCTTTGGTTAACCGGTTAACCTGGATGCAAAAAATATATCCGCTTAATGCCAATGATACGTTACTTCAAAAAACCGCTTATACCTTTGACGTATCGGTGTGGGAGATTTTCTGGTGGTCGATAGTAGGTGCCCGATTACGCCTGTTGGTTCCTGGGGGAGAAAAAGATCCAAAATTGATTACACAAGAAATTGAACGGAATCATATCACCACGATGCATTTTGTCCCATCGATGTTAGGTGTATTCTTAGATTATTTGCAAGGCAGCAGAGAGTTAAAGAAATTATCCGTTTTAAAGCAGGTCATTGCCAGTGGGGAAGCATTGTTACCGGTTCATGTGAAACGGTTTAATGAAATATTGAACAAATCGAATGGCACTGTATTGGCCAATTTGTATGGTCCGACGGAAGCTACTGTGGATGTTTCTTATTTTAATTGTACACCCCCTATAAAATCTTATACAATTCCAATCGGCAAACCCATCGATAATATTCATTTGATAATTTTGAACAGGTATTTGGGATTACAGCCCATAGGCATAACCGGTGAATTGTGTATCGCCGGGGTAGGATTAGCCCGTGGGTATTTAAACCGCCCGGAACTAACCGCAGAAAAGTTTATCGAAATTCATCATTCATCATTCATCATTCATCATTCAAAGTTTTATCGTACCGGCGACCTTGCCCGATGGCTACCGGACGGTAATATTGAATTCCTCGGTAGAATCGATCATCAAGTTAAAATTAGGGGATTTCGTATCGAATTGGAAGAGATTGAAAACCAGCTATTAAAACATAACCATATAAAGCAGGCGCAGACGCTGGTCAGAACAAATGAAAAAAAAGATAATTTCATATGCGCTTACATTACAGCAGACAAGCAATTGGAGATAACCGACCTCAGGAAATACCTGTCCGGCCACTTACCGGAATATATGATACCTTCTCATTTTGTCCAGGTTGAGAAGATTCCGTTAACCCCAAACGGCAAAGTGGATAGAAAAGCATTGGCTGCCTATGGTACATGGTTAGATGTAGGAACCTCATACGAAGCGCCCCAAAATGATACCCAGGAAAAAATCATCGAGATATGGAAACAGGTTCTAGAACGGGATAAAATTGGCATATATGACAATTATTTCGACCTGGGTGGCGTTTCTTTCGACATATTAAGAATAAATAAACTATTAAACGATACGTTCCAAATAGAAATTACTATCCCGGAAATGTTCCGGTTTACGACTGTATATTCAATGGAACAATTTTTAAATGACAAAATAGAAGAGCGTCGCAGCAGGGCTGAAATACTAAAAAAAGGGAAAATGGATAAAATGCAGCAACTTCAAAAGAGAAAGAAAACGAGGGAAAAATAAGAAAATGCAAACAGGAATGGAAATCGCAATTATCGGGATGGCCGGCAGATTTCCCGGCGTAAAAAACCTGGATGAATACTGGGAGAAGTTGGCGCAAGGTAAAGAAACAATTTCCTTTTTTACCGATAACGAATTGGCAGAAAGCGGTATTTCCAGTGAAAAACTTAATAATCCCCATTATGTAAAAGCCGGTGGAATACTGGAGGGAATTGAATATTTTGACGCCTATTTTTTCGGTTATACGCCCAAAGAAGCCGAAATTATGGATCCCCAAATCCGGATTTTCCATGAGTGCGCATGGCACGCCCTTGAAGACGCAGGGTATGATCCTGGAGAATATGACGGACTAATCGGTCTCTTTGCCGGCGCATCGCCCAATACCCAGTGGCAAGCCCGTGTATTTATTCCTGGAAAAGAAAACGATATCGGCAGCTTTGCCGCCCACCAGCTAATCCAAAAAGGCTTTTTAACCCTAAGGATTTCCTATAAACTCAATTTGAAAGGACCCAGTTTCGAATTAAATACAGCATGCTCTACCTCATTGGTGGCAGTTCATACCGGGTGTCAGGCCATATTGAACGGTGAATGCGATATGGCAATGGCCGGTGGTATTGGGATTTCCTTCCTGGACAAAAGAGGCTATATGTACCGAGAAGGAATGATCTCTTCCCCGGACGGGCACTGTAAGGCTTTTGATGCCGACGCTAAAGGAACTGTAGCATCGGACGGCGTCGGTATCGTGGTCCTTAAACGCCTCGAAGACGCCCTACCGGATCGGGATCACATTTATGCAATTATAAAAGGAACAGCCATCAACAACGACGGCGCAAGAAAAGCAGGTTTCTCTGCCTCCAGCGTCGAAGGACAGGCCGAAGCCATTCGTACAGCTCTCGATATGGCTGAAGTGGAACCTGAAAGTATCGGCTATATTGAAACGCACGGCACAGGAACAGAATTAGGAGACCCTGTTGAAATCGGCGCATTAAAATTGGCCTTTAATACTAAGAAAAAATCATTTTGCGCCATAGGCTCAGTCAAGTCCAATATAGGACATACCGATGCGGCAGCCGGGGCCGCAGGGCTTATAAAAACTGTATTGGCGTTAAAACATCAACTCATTCCCCCTACCCTCCACTTCGAAATTCCCAATCCGTTTATCGATTTCATCGATACTCCTTTCTATATTGCCGCAAAACTCTCTGAATGGGAAAAGAAAAAATATCCACGACGGGCAGGCGTCAGTTCTTTCGGTATCGGGGGCACAAACGCCCATATTATAGTCGAAGAATGGCTTGAAAAAATTAGGAAAATAACTGAGGTTGGGGAATATAGATTAATTGTATTATCAGCAATTAACGAATCTGCCATGGATAAAATGAAAAAAAATTTAGCGGACTATCTCCAGTGCCATCAGGGCATTAACCTCGATGATGTGGTATACACATTACAAGCAGGCAGGAAGGCCTTCAATCATCGCTGGATAACGGTTTGCACCACCCGGGCAGAACTTATTGAAACGCTAACCTCGGCTGCTGGGGGAGAAACCCATATGTGCAGCATGGACAAGAATAAACCAGGACTGATAAAACTTGAACCCGGCGCCGGTAAGGATCGGCTGATCGAAGTCGGCAAGTTATGGCTGCATGGACACAAAATAGACCGGCAGTCACTGGATCCGGAAGCAAAATCATACCGAATACCGCTTCCCGTGTATCCGTTTGAAAGGCAAAGATATTGGCTCAATTTTGAAAGCGCTGACCTTAAAGCGCAAATGAAAAAGTTTTCCGAACCAATCCCGGATATAGCCGATTGGTTCTATTTTCCTGCCTGGAAAAATTCAAACCTGGAATTTCGTGAACAAAACCACCCCACCATTCCCTGCTGCTGGCTGTTGTTTATGACGGATCTAAACCTGACCAATATCCTGTTAAAACACTTGCAAAAAATTTACCGTGATGTGGTTATCGTAAAAATAGGAGATTCGTTTAATATCGTGAATGACCACCATTATACTTTAAATCCACAGGAATATCATCATTATGAAAATTTATTTGATAACCTGCGTATTCGAGGATTGCTGCCGGATAAAATCATTCATTCGTGGAATATTACGGAGGAAAATGAGAGTATTGAGAATCTTCAGTCCAGGATATTGTCGATTAAAAAAAGTAAAAATATTGGTTTTTTCAGCCTGCTGCATACAGCCGCGGCACTGGGAAAACAGGATTTTAGCCATGATATCCAAATTCATGTCTTGTTAAACCACGCCGAAGAAGTCACCGGGAATGAATCGCTGGATCCCGGGAAATCAACTACCCTGGGGTTACTGAAAGTAATCCCGCAAGAATACCCGGGTATTCGCTGCGGCAGTATCGATATCGAACTTCCCCAACCAGGAACCCTGGAAGAGGAGACCCTGGCCGATTTACTCTGGGAAGAAATTTCAATAGGCTCAGACGCCATGGAAGTAGAAATTGCCTATCGAAATAACTTGAGATGGGTACAGGTTTTCGATTCGCTGCACCTAGAAGCTCCTTCGCAAGAACAGATAAAACTAAAAATACGAGAAAAAGGAGTTTTTTTAATAACCGGGGGATTGGGAAAAATCGGGATTATGTTTGCCGAATTATTCGTGAAATGGGCGAGAGCGCGTTTGGTTTTGACCGGACGGTCTCCTTTTCCACCCGGGGAAAACTCCTTTGAGATAAAAAAATTAAAAGAACTGGAAGAAATGGGGGGTGAAGTTATCTACATGCGGGCAGACGCCGCAGATTTAGAACAAATGAGAACGATCATCCGGGAAGCTGAAACAAAGTTCGGGCCGATCAATGGTATTATCCACGCCGCCGGGGTAACCGAAGGCCGTTCCATGAAAATAATCCGGGATTTAACTCCCGCTGACTGCATGGTCCAATTCGAGGCCAAAGTATGGGGGGTGTTGGTGCTGGAGGAGTTGTTTAAAGATAAAAAACTGGATTTTTGCTGGATGCTTTCTTCCATATCCTGCGTATTGGGTGGATTAGGTTTTGGCGCCTATGCATCGGCTAACCGGTTTATGGATGCGTTTGTAAAAAAACATAACCGTTCATATTCCCCTTACTCGCGGTGGTTCAGCTTGAATTGGGACGGTATGGACGCCCACCGGAGCATCGATATATTTGAAAGATTGTTTACCCTAAAAAACACGAATCAATTGGTTGTATCCAGGGAAGGGAATCTGCACAACCGGATCTACCGGTGGATCAAACTCAAAACCTTGCAAGAAAAAGATGCGATCAAGGAGAAAAATCTTACATCCTCTCATCCCAGGCCCAATTTATCCAGCGATTACACAGCCCCCCGGAATCCTACCGAACAAACCCTGGTTAAAATATGGAAAAATTTATTAGGCTTTGACGACATCGGTGTACAGGATGATTTTTTAGAATTGGGAGGCGATTCCTTGAATGCGATTACCGTAATCTCGCAGATTCACCGGGAATCAGGAGTGAATATACCGGTGACGGAATTTTTCGTTCATCCCACCATAGAAAGAATCGCCGGGTACATCCTGGGTAATAAAAATAAAACCACTTTTACCGCAATAGATCCCGTGGAGAAAAAAGAGTATTATTTATTATCCTCGGCGCAACTGCGGATATACATCCTGTACCGGATGAATACTGAAAGTAAAGGTTATAATATTCCCTTTGTTTTCGTATTAAAAGGAAACCTGGATTCCTCTAAACTGGAGTATTCCTTTAAAAAAATAATACAACGGCATGAAAGTTTTAGAACGGCATTTATAATGTCCCCCCAGGGGCCGGCCCAGGTAATTCATGATGCCGCCCATTTCGCAGTGGAGTATTTTACCTGTAATGAAACAGATGTCCCCGGAATTCTTGCAAATTTTGTTAGACCCTTCAACCTTGAGGCTCCCCCGTTGCTAAGGATAGGAGTGATAAAAATCGATCAAGTGAAATACATATTAATACTGGATATATTCCATATTATAACAGATGGGGTCTCATTTGATATTCTTGTAAAAGAATTTATTGGGGAATACCAGGGGAACGATTTGCCTCCCCTGAGAATTCAATACAAAGATTTTTCTGAATGGCAAAACCGCCAAAAAAGCAGCACGGTAATGAATAGCGAGGAATCATATTGGAAAGAGCAATTTACACAAGACATACCGGTTCTTGCTTTGCCCTACGATTATCCCCGCCCCCCGGAGCAGAGTTTAGAAGGGGACAGTATAACTTTCGCACTGGCGGAAGAAAACATAAAAGCTTTGAAAACCCTGGCCCTGGAGCAAGGAATAACGCTGTATATTGTCTTATTTGTATTGTACTATATATTTTTAGCGAAGTTGACTAATCAAGAAGATATAGTGGTAGGAACGCCGACAGCGGGGCGCAGGCATGCTGACTTAGAAAAAATCATCGGGATGTTTGTCAACATATTGGCGTTAAGGAATTATCCCTCCGGTGAGAAACGGATCATCGATTTCCTGGGAGAAGTTAAAGAAAACACCCTAAAAGCGTTTGAAAACCAGGATTACCAATATGAAGAATTGGTAGATCATGTAGCAGTAAATAGGGATTTAAGCCGTAATCCCTTATTCGATACTATGTTTGCGCTGCAAAGTATAACCGCCCGGGAAATCGATATTCCCGGTTTAAAATTAACCCCATATCATTTCAAAAATAAGATAGCCAATTTCGATCTGTCGCTAACTGCGATGGAAAACGACAATGATTTGGTATTCATATTCGAATACTGTACCAGGTTATTCAAGAAAGAGACAATAGAAAGATTTATCGGGTATTTTAAGAAAATAGTCGAGGCGGTGTTGGAAGATAAAAGTATGGAAATGAAAATGGGTGTGATAGAAATAATACCACCAGGAGAGAAGAAGAAAATATTATATGAGTTTAACGATACGTTTGCGGAGTTCCCGGGCAATAAAACCATTCATCGATTATTCGAGGAACAATCAGAGAGGCTGGGCGACAGGGTCGCCGTAATTGGCATGGGACATTTTACCTACCTGGAGTTGAGTGAACTATCCAATCGCTTGGCTTGTTTGTTAATGAATAACGGGCTTTCCCCCAACACTATTGTGGGTATTATGATCAAACGTTCTATTGAAATGGTAATTGGAATTATGGGGATATTAAAAGCAGGCGCCGCATATTTGCCCATCGATCCGGATTACCCACAGGAAAGAATCGATTACATGTTGAAGGACAGTGGTGCAAAGATAATGATAGGAAGAGCAGAAGAGCAGAAGAGCGGAAGAGCGGAATTTGTGTTATCAAGCTTTTTCCTCACTTCCTTGCTTCCTCGCTCCCCCGCTTCCGTTTCTTCAAATCTCGCTTATATCATCTACACCTCCGGTTCCACGGGAAAACCGAAAGGCGTCATGATCACACATCGATCGGTGATGAACCGATTATATTTCATGAAGAATAAATTCCGGCTGGACGAGAATGATGTGGTGTTACAAAAAACACGATTTACCTTCGATGTATCGGTGGGTGAATTATTCCACTGGATCCTCCCGGGCGGAAAATTGTGCTTACTTGCCGCCGGAGGAGAACACCAGCCCGGGGTCATCCTTGACACGATTGCAAAATATAAAGTGACCGTCATTGAGTTCGTGCCATCGGAGCTGGCAGTATTTTTGGAATTTATGACGGTGGATCATGCGGCAACGAAATTGCAAACACTGCGGTGGGCTTTTAGTGGGGGGGAGGTGCTTCGCCCGGAATTGGTCACGATGTTTAAAAAAACAATGGTTGGCCAGTGTAGAGCACAATTGATGAATGCTTATGGGCCCACGGAAGCAACGATGGATATTACTTATTTTAATTGTTCCAGCAGCGAGGCCCAGGATGTTATCCCGATTGGGAAACCTATGGCCAATGTCCAGGTGTTTATCCTGGATAGAACGGGTTATTTGCAATCTCCCGGCGTTCCCGGTGAATTATGCATAAGCGGAGAAAGCCTTGCTATGGGGTATTTGAATGACCCGGGAATAACCGCGGAAAAGTTTTGTAAGTATTATCGGTCCTATAAGTCCTATAAGACTTATATTTTTTACAAAACCGGGGATTTGGCCCGTTGGTTAACTGACGGCAACATTGAATTTCTTGGTCGCATCGATCACCAGGTGAAAATTCGGGGGTTCAGGATCGAATTGGGGGAGATAGAGAAGCGATTAACAGATCATCCCCAGGTAAAAGACGCGGCGGTGTTAGTACGCGAGGAAGAACGTGGAGATAAATATTTATGCGCCTATATTGTATCGAATAAAGAATACAAAATATCGGAAATACGTGAATACCTGTCGAAGGAATTACCGGGTTATATGATCCCCTCGTATTTTGTGCAGTTAGAGAAAATGCCTTTAACGGCCAATGGTAAGATAGACCGAAAAGCATTACCTCAACCGGCATTTATCCCTGGGCAGAATTATACGCCGCCGGGAAATCAAATAGAAATAAAATTAGCCAACATTTGGTCTAAATTATTGGGAAAAAAAGAAAATATCGGGATTGATGAAGACTTTTTCGAATTAGGTGGGCACTCACTAAAAGCCACCCTCTTCATATCAATTGCTCACAAAGAACTGGATGTCCATATTCCCCTCCACGAATTTTTCAAAAATTCGACAATAAAGAGATTGGCCCAATACATTCTGCATGAAACGCCAGATAAATTCATTGCCCTGGCCCCAGTAGAAAAAAAGGAATATTATGTCGCTTCTTCGGCCCAGAAGCGGTTGTACATATTGCAGAGGATGAATCCGGGAAGCACTTCTTACAATATGCCATTTACTCTGTCAATCGGAGGTAACGTAGACCGAACATACCTGGAACAAATCTTCAAAAAATTAATTGCCAGGCATGAGGCTTTAAGAACTTCTTTCATACTTATCGAGGACCAGCCATATCAAGAAGTACATGACAATGTGGAATTTGAAATCGAGTATTATGACACGTCATCCATACGTAGCGTCAATGATTTTATACAGGTATTTGATTTAGCAAAGGCGCCGCTGCTTCGCGTTGGGTTAATGAAAACAGGAAATAAAAATTATCTTCTCATGTTGGATATGCATCATATTATAACGGACGGTATATCGCAAGATATAATGGAAAGAGATTTCATGGTGTTGTATTCAGGAGCGGAACTCCCTTCCCTTGGTCTTCAATTTAAAAATTATTCAGAGTGGGAGCAAAGCGAATTAAATAAGGAAAAAATGAAATCCCAGGAAGATTTCTGGTTAAAAGAGTTTGCTGGAGAAATTCCTGTGTTGGATCTTCCCATGGATTTTCCGAGGCCGGTAATTCAAAGCTTTGAAGGAGATTCCACCGGTTTTAATTTAACCCGGGAGGAGTTAAAAGCATTGTATGATACAATGCGTTCGCAAGGAGTTACCCTGTTTATATTATTGTTGTCTATATTCGATATTTTTATATCGAAAATAAGCGGGCAGGAGGACATTATAATTGGCGCTCCTATTGCAGGGCGAAGGCACATCGACCTGGAAAAAATAGTCGGGATGTTTGTTAATACTCTTGCTTTTCGAAATTATCCCTGCGCAGAAAAGACGTTTATAAATTTTCTAAGCGAGACAAAAAATAGGACGTTAAAAGCACTTGAAAACCAGGATTACCCTTTTGAAAATCTTGCAGAAAAAGTTGTGAAACATCGGGATATGAGTCGTAATCCAATATTTGACGTAATGTTTGTTTTTCAAAATTTTATCACATTGCCAGGGGAAGTCTCGGAACAAGAAACCGGGGATTTGAGCATAAAACCCTATCATTATGAAAAAAAGACATCGAAATTCGATTTAACTCTGATTGCCACTGAAATGGAAGATAAAATATCTTTTTCCTTCGAATACTGCCCAAGACTTTTTAGACAAGAAACCGTTTCACGATTTGTTCACTGCTTCAAACAGATGGTATTGTCGGCAATCGAGGCCCCAGGGAAAAAGATAGCGGATATGGACATCGTGACCAGGGAAGAACAAAAACTCATATTATATTCGTTTAACCATACTGAAGCGTCTTACCCGAAAGATAAGACCATTCATCGCTTATTTGAGGAACAGGTGGAAAGGGCAAGCGACAGGGTCGCTATAATCGATATAGGGCATTTAACCTATCGCCAATTAAATGAGTATTCCAACCGGGTAGCCTTTTTTTTAAGAGAAAAAGGAGTCTTTCCCGACACTATTGTGGGTATTATGATAAAGCGTTCAGTGGATATGATTATAGGCGTCATGGGAATATTAAAAGCCGGCGGTGCGTATTTGCCAATTGATCCCAATTACCCGGAGCAGAGGATCGATTATATGTTGAAAGACAGCGCAGCAAAAATTTCAATAAATAAATCCGAAATCCGAAATCCGAAACTCGAAAGTCACCGGCAGTGGCTTTCGAATTTCGAAATTAGTGCTTCGGATTTTAATTCCTCAAATCTCGCCTACCTCATTTACACTTCCGGTTCCACCGGTAGGCCCAAAGGGGTGATGGCGCGGCACCGCTCATTGGTAAATGCCTGCACATGGCAAAGCACTTACTATAATATTAATGAAAGAGATCATATCACCCAGTATGCACCTTTCGTGTTCGATGCTTCTATATTGGAAATATTTCCCTGCTTGATCCAGGGCGCCTCATTGTACATAATCGATGAGGAGATAAAAATGAATCCCTATCAATTAAACCGTTATTATGAGAAGATGCATATAACCTTTAGTTTTTTGCCAACACAATTTTGCGAATTGTTTATGGAATTGGAGAATCATTCGCTTCGTGTATTGCTGGCCGCCGGCGACATGCTGCGGAAATTTATCAAGAGAAATTATCGGCTGTACAACAACTATGGTCCTACAGAGAACACAGTCGTCACCACTTCCAGGTTGGTCGAAACCCAGAGCGATAACATTCCCATTGGAACTCCCATTCAGAACAATCACGTGTACATTTTGGATAAGAATCATAGACACTTTCAGCCTATCGGTATCCCCGGGGAGTTGTGTATCGGTGGTGAAAGCTTATGCAGGGGCTATTTAAACCAACCGGAATTAACTGCAGAGAAATTTGACCGGGATTTATGGGGTGTGCAGGATAGTCAGGATAAGAAAAACAAAAGTTTTTTAGCGGATGAAGGGGGGCGATTTTTCAAAAAAGCCCCCCTACTCTACCGCACCGGTGACCTAGCTAGGTGGTTACCTGATGGAAATATCGAATTCCTGGGCCGCATCGATCACCAGGTGAAGATCAGGGGGTTCCGTATTGAGTTGGGTGAAATAGAAAATCGTTTATTAAAACATAACGATATAAAAGATGCGGTGGTAATAGATAGAAAAGATGAGCAAGGCGATAAATATTTAACCGCATACATTGTATCCGATAAACCAATCGAGGTCGCTGAATTAAGAAATATACTTTCTAAGTCTTTGCCGAATTATATGATCCCCTCCTTTTTTGTTCGGCTAGAAAAACTCCCCTTGTCCTTAACCGGCAAAATGGACCGAAAAGCATTACCTTCACCAGAGTTGGGTGGAGAGATATCTTTCGCACCGCCGGAGAATGAAATAGAAGAAAAATTGCGAAGAATTTGGTCCCGGGTGTTAGGGCTGGAAGATTTTAGAATCAGTACAAGCGCAAACTTTTTTGAATTAGGGGGGCATTCGTTAAAAGCCGCTTTTTTGATGAGCGAAATCCAATCCGAATTCAGTATAAATGTGCCCCTTGAAGAAATCTTCAATGCTCCTTCGATAAAAGAAATAGCGACACTAATAAAAATTGTCGATTGGGCAGGTGGAAGCGCTGAAATGAACCCGGCAAAAACTCGAACACATAAGGAGATCCTTTTATGAATAGCCTGGACGTATTGGTTAAGTTAAAAGAACTGGGAATTCGTGTGCAAGTAGCAGGGGATGGATTAGAAATTAGTGGAAATGAAGAGTATTTAACTCCTGGTATTATCGATGAATTGAAAAATAACAAGGAACAAATTATTCGATTCTTTAAAAAAAATATCCAAACCCGGATTCCTATTTCATCCATTGAACCAATGGAACAAAAAGACTATTATCCTTTATCCTCAGCCCAGGAGAGATTATATGTCCTGCAGCAATTAGCACAGGAAAGCACGGCGTATAATTTACCCATGATAATGAACCTGGAAGGAAGAGTTGAAGAAGAAAAAATCGAACAAATCCTCGCGAAACTGGTAAATCGCCATGAGAGTTTAAGAACCTCATTTGAAATGATCGATGAGGAACCAGCGCAGAGAGTTCACCCGGAAGTGGAATTCCAACTTGAAAATTCTTCGGTTGCAACCCACTCAAGTCAGGATATCATCAAGAATTTCATCCGTCCGTTCGATTTATCCAAAGCGCCATTAATGCGCGCAGGTTTAATAAAGACCGGGGAAAGAAAGCACGTCTTGATGGTAGACATGCATCATATCATCACAGATGGTGCATCCGACAATATATTAAAAAAAGAATTCATTTCCCTTTATTCGGGAAAAGAACTCCCGCCCCTTCAATTCCAGTATAAAGACTACTCGGAATGGCGGCGCAGTCGAAAAATTAAAGAATACTTAAAGCGGCAAGAAGCGTACTGGCTAAAGGAATTCGCTGGCGAAATCCCTTTGTTAAATTTACCCATCGATTATATACGACCTGCGGTTCAAAGCTTTGAAGGACACACGGTCCATTTTAAATTAATCGAGGAAGAAACAAGCGCCTTAAAAGAAATGGCTGCGTTCAGTGGGGCCACATTATTTATGGTAGTATTGGCGCTATATAATGTGTTTTTAGCGAAAATAAGTAACCAGGAAGATATTATCGTGGGAACACCTATTGCAAATCGGAATTACCCGGGCCTGACGCAAATCATCGGCATGTTTGTCAACACCATTGCTCTACGAAATTTCCCCATCGGGGAACAAAAATTAATAGATTTTCTCAGCGTAGTAAAAAAACGAACCCTGGAGGCATTTGAAAACCAGGACTACCAATTTGAAGATCTTGTGGAAAAAGTCGCATTGACAAGAAATATGAGTCGTAATCCTATATTTGATACAATGTTCGTGTTTCAAAACTTAATCACATTGCCCGGGGGAATCGCGGAACAAAAAATCGGGGAAGTGCACATAAAACCTTATCATCATGAAATCAAGTCGTCGAAATTTGATTTAACTCTGAACGCCGCTGAGGTAGGAGATAAATTATCCCTTTCATTCGAATACTGCACGAAACTCTTTAAGCAAGAAACAATTTTACGATTTGTTCGCTACTTCAAAAAAATGGTATCGTCAGGAATCGACTACCCCGGGAAAATGATAGCAGATATAGAGCTCGTGACCAGGGAAGAAAAAAAAATTATATTGTATGAATTTAATGATAGCGAAACGCCTTATCCGAAAGATAAAACCATTCATCGACTGTTTGAGGAAGAAGTGGAGAAGGTAGGTGACCGGGTCGCCGTAATCGATATAGGGCATGATCATGATATAAGAGGGGAGGGGACGCATTTCACCTACCGTCAATTAGATGAACAATCCAATCGGTTGGCCAATTTATTTATAGAAAAAGGGATCCTGGCGGACAATATTGTAGGTATTATGATGGAACGGTCCGTTGAAATGATCATAGGGATTTTAGGCATATTAAAGGCTGGCGGCGCCTATTTACCCATCGACCCGGATTACCCCCAGGAACGAATCGATTATATATTGAAAGACAGTAATGCATTGGCTGTAATTGATAAGAAGTTTTTGGGGGGTCCAAGGGGCGATTTTTCAAAAAAGCCCCCTGGTTGCCGAAGGCCTTTTTATCATTCAAGCCACCTCGCTTACATCATCTACACCTCCGGTTCTACGGGAAAACCCAAAGGAGTGTTGATCGATCATCGTAATGTCGTCAGGTTGATGTTTAACGAAAAATTCCCATTTGACTTTAACGTTAACGACATATGGACAATGTTCCATTCATACTGTTTTGATTTTTCTGTATGGGAAATGTATGGCGCGTTGTTGTATGGAGGGAAATTGTTGCTAATATCCAAAATGACAGCAAGAGATACCAGGCGCTTTTTGGAAATCCTGGGAAAAAATCAAGTAACCATCTTAAACCAAACTCCAACCGCATTCTATAATTTATCGTACCTGGAAGTCGGCAATCCCCGCGAAGAATTAAACATCAGGTATATTATCTTTGGAGGGGAGCCCCTTACGCCATCCCGATTAAAAGAATGGAGAGCAAAGTATCCCGGGGTGAAACTGGTAAATATGTATGGAATTACAGAAACAACCGTGCATGTGACGTTCAAAAAATTAAAAGATCGGGAAGTTGAAACGGCAGTCAGCAATATTGGGCAGGCAATACCTACATTGAGTACGTATATAATGGATAGGAATTTTAACTTGCAGCCATTTTGCGTCGCAGGCGAACTATGTATCGGTGGAGAAGGTGTCGGTAGGGGATATTTGAATAAACCTGAATTAACCGCTGAGAAATTTGTGCACAACCCTTATAAAGTAGAAGAAAGGATATATATATCCGGGGACTTAGCGAAATTGAGGGAAGACGGAGATATAGAATATTTAGGCCGCATCGATAGCCAGGTGAAGATCAGGGGTTTCCGCATCGAATTGGAAGAGATAGAAATCCGGTTATTAAAACATGACAATATAAAAGAAGCGGTAGTAATAGAGAGAACGGATGAAAAAGGCGATAAGCATTTAGCTGCATACATTGTGACCGGTGAACCATTGGACACAAACGAATTAAGAAATTTTCTTGCCAATTTCCTGCCGGATTATATGATCCCGTCTTATTTTATTGAGCTAGAGGCAATACCGTTAACTCTCAACGGAAAAATAGATAAACAGGCGCTGCCGATCCCTGTATTCGAAACGAAAGAGCAGTACCGGGCCCCAAGAAATGAGGTCGAAAAAAAATTGACCGGGGTACTGGAAAAAGTATTGGGTAGAGAGAAAATAGGAATCGATGAGAATTTTTTCATGATCGGCGGCGATTCTATCAAAGCAATACAAATAACCACGAGAATGAGAAGCGCCGGCTATAAACTAGAAATAAAAGATCTATTTCAGAACCCCTCCATTGAGCGGCTATCCCCATTGGTTACCCCGTTAAAATACCAGGTAGAACAGTGCGCCGTAACGGGAACAATTCCGCTAACACCGATTCAAAGAGAATTTTTCGAATACAACAAAATAGCTCCCCATCATTTTAATCATGCTGTAATGCTGAATATAAAAGAACGGATCGATAAAGGAACCCTCGGAATAATAATTGAAAAGATCCAGGAGCATCATGATGCGCTTCGGATGAGCTACCAAATAAGAGGCAAAGAGATCGTTCAAACCGGGAATGATGTGGATTATCCCAATAAAATAAAAGAGCATGATCTAAGGGGAGAAGCCGGATTAAAGAAGTCGATGGAGTCGATATGTAACGAAATCCAGGCCGGGATAAATCTCGAGGAAGGTCCGTTAATGAAAATAGGGTTATTCCACCTGGATGATGGCGATAGAGTGTTGATTGTTATCCATCACCTGGTAGTCGACGGGGTATCATGGAGAATATTATTCGAAGATATCGACACGCTGTACCGGCAATATAAACGCAGCGAAAAATTGAAATTACCGTTAAAAACCAGTCCATTTAAGGAATGGTCGGAAATGTTGAAGGAACGCTCTAACAGCGAAGCATTTCTTTTAGAAAAACCTTATTGGCAAGCCCTGGAATCGGAGAATGCCGAGGAGATCGAAAGAGATATAAAAAAAAGTGAAGGGAATTATGTAAGAGACGCCGATATCGTCTCATTCAGTATAAGCGAAGAAGAGACCGATCTTTTACTGGGCAAAGTAAACGAGGCGTTTGGAACGGAGATTAATGATATATTATTAACAGCGCTTGGGCTAGGTTTAAAGAAAACCTTTGCAAAAGATAAATATGTAACAGCGTTGGAAGGTCATGGCAGGGAAGAATTGTTTGAAAATGTGGACATAAGTCGTACCGTCGGGTGGTTCACCAGTGTATATCCCGTGTTGTTGGATATTTCTCATGCGGATGACCCGGGCCGTCAGATCAAGGAGATAAAAGAAAATTTAAGAAAAATACCCCATAAGGGAATCGGGTATGGCATATTGAAATATCTGACATCAGCAGGAAATAAGGGAAATATTCAATTCAAGTTGAGACCTTCTGCCAGTTTTAATTACCTGGGCCAATTCGGAACCGATGTCCGTAATTTATCCTTCGAGATAGCAAATGAACCGGTGGGCAATACAATGAGTTTAGCAGCGCAGCGAAATTATGAATTCGACATAACCGGGATGGTGGCAGATAAACAGTTACGTATGGATATTACCTACAACCGGAATCATTACGAAAGAGGGACCATCAAGAAATTAATGGGGAATTTGAAAAAGGAACTCCGCCGCTTGATAGAATATTGCAGCCGTAAGGAACGACGGGAATTTACGCCTTCCGATTTTACATATAAAGGACTCCCGATAGGGGTTGTGGATGAATTATGTAACCGGTTCGCAGTCGAAGATATTTACACATTGAGCCCCATGCAGGAAGGGATGCTGTTTCATGCATTGATTGATGAGCATTCCTCATCATATTTTGAACAAACCTCGTACCGCCTCCGAATGGAACTGGATATCGATGTGTTTAAAAGAAGCTTGAACAAATTGTTATCTCGTCATGATATCCTGCGTACTGTTTTTGTTTTTAAGGGAGTAGATCGACTGATCCAGGTGGTATTGAAACAGAGAGAAATAGACTTTTATTATGAAAATATCGGTCACATCGAAGGAGAGGATGCAAAAAAAATATTTATAAAAGAGTTCAAAACAAGAGATCGGAGAAAAGGATTCAATCTCAATCACGATGCCTTAATGAGAGTATCGGTATTGAAAGTGGGAAATGGTGAATATGAAGTAATATGGAGTTTCCATCACATATTGATGGATGGCTGGTGTATCGGGATATTGAATAAAGAATTTTTTGAGATTTACAATGGGATGATAGAGGGAAGAAAAGTAGAATTGCCGGCGATTAGGCCGTACCGTGATTATATCCGCTGGCTGGAGCAAAGAGACAGGGATACGGCGCGGATGTACTGGAAGGAGTACCTGGCATATTACGAAGAGAACTCCGGTGTCCCCCGGTTATTAAGCAGTAAAAATAAAGGAACCGATTATCGGGATGAGCATCTGGAATTGTTATTGGAGATCGAGGAAACGGACCGATTGAAAAGGATAGGAGAAAGGAGGGGCGTTACACTGAATGTAATAATGCAGGTGATATGGGGAATTTTATTAGGAAGGTATAATGGCAAGGAGGACGTAGTATTCGGATCGGTGGTATCGGGGCGCCCCCCGGAAATAGAAGGAATAGAATCGATGGTCGGATTATTTATCAATACAGTGCCAGTGCGAGTAAGATACGGGGGGGATATGGAATTCGGGGATTTGTTGGAGAAATTCCAGCAATCATCTTTAAATTGTGAACCGCACCATTATTATCCCTTAGCGGATATCCAGGCGGAGAGTTCATTGAAACAAAATTTAATCGATCACATCTATATATTCGAGAATTACCCTATCTCTGAACAATTTGAGGCATTTGAAGTGCTGGGAACAGGGGGAAGGAAGAATGGCGCGGCGCCCGGCTTTCGAGTGTCCAACGTTGACGTATGGGAGCAGACCAATTATGATTTTAACGTGGTATTGGGTGCCGCTGATCGGTTGATGATAAGGTTTGACTATAACGGGAACATTTTTGAAAGGGAGTTTATTACCAAAATAGGAACCTATATTATTCAAATCGTACGCCAGGTAATCGAAAATGAGGATAAGAAAATAAATGAGATAGAGATAATGATGGACGAAGAGAAGCAGCAGATTTTGTACGGGTTTAACGATACTCGGGTAGATTATCCGATAGATAAAACCATCCACCAATTATTTGAAGAACAGGCGTCAAGGACACCCGATTATATATCCCTCGTAGGGGCAGACCTGCGTGTCTCCCCTGTCAGCCTGTCCTACCGTGAATTGAATGAGCAATCCGGTGGAGTGGCCGGTTTGTTAATCGAAAAAGGCGTCCTGGCAGACACTATCGTAGGAATTATGACGGAACGTTCAGTGGAAATGATTATCGGGATTATGGGTATATTGAAATCCGGCGGGGCCTATTTACCCATCGACCCGGATTACCCCCAGGAACGAATCGATTATATTTTGAAAGACAGCGGAGCTAAATTTTTAATTAATGAAATGTTTTTTAGGGGGTCAAGGGGGGCGATTTTACAAAAAAGCTCCCCTTGTGATGTTAATCTCGCTTACATCATCTACACCTCCGGTTCCACGGGAAAACCGAAAGGTGTCGTGATCGAGCATCGATCTGTAATAAATTTTATAAAAGGTATTACAGATATTATTCCCTTTACAGTGAATGATAGGATATTGTCATTAACCACGATTTCTTTCGATATATTCGGCCTGGAAACGTTGGTTCCCCTGGTTAGCGGTTCCGTGGTGGCGATGGGCGGGAGGGAAGAACAGTTAAATCCGGAAGCAGCCGGTATTGCTATCGAACGAGAAAATATCTCCATTTTCCAGGTCACTCCCTCAAGACTGCATACGATAATCTCTTTACCAGTAGCGGCAGTGAGTTTGAAAATATTAAAATTTTTATTAGTAGGAGGGGAGGCTTTTCCTGGGCCTATGTTGGAAAAGGTTAGAACATTAATTCACGGGAAAATATTCAATATGTACGGACCTACAGAAACCACTATCTGGTCTACCGTTAGGGATGTGAGTGGGGGAGTAGCGGAGACATTAAATATCGGTAAACCTATTGCCAATACAGTTATTTATATCCTTGGCGGTTCGCTTCACATGATTCCCATCGGTGCACCTGGTGAGCTTTATATTGGGGGAGACGGGCTGAGCAGGGGCTATTTGAATAGACCCGAATTGACAGCAGAGAGGTTTGACCGGGATGGGGGAAAAAATGAAAAGTTTTTGGGGGTCCGAACCGGCGGACTTTTTTTCAAAAAGGCCCCTGGTCGCCGCAGGCTTTACAAAACCGGCGATCTTGCCCGATGGCTGCCGGACGGAAATATTGAGTTTTTGGGACGCATCGATCACCAGGTGAAACTCCGCGGATTCAGGATAGAATTGGGAGAAATAGAGAATCGACTCGCCCACTACCCGGGGATAAGAGAAGCCGTGGTCACAGCTAAAACAGATAAAAATGGAGATAAATATTTAAGCGCATATATTGTTTCATGCCAGGAGTTCCTGGTTTCGGAATTAAAGGGATATTTGTTAAAACATTTGCCCGATTATATGATCCCCTCGTATTTTTCATTGATAGAAAAAATTCCTTTTACCCCGAATGGCAAAATAGATAGGAAAGCGCTGAATTCAATCGACACTGTAATGGATGCAAATGTGGAATATGCAGCTCCTACAAATGAAATAGAGGAAACGATTGTCAATATCTGGAAAGAAACACTTAGACTGGATAAAGTAGGTATCTATGACAATTTCTTCGATTTGGGAGGGAATTCACTGCAAATCATTACTATAAATAATAAAATAGGAAGGGCCCTGGAAAAGGATATACCGGCTGTAAAAATGCTTAGTTATCCTACGATTCATTCATTAGCAGAGTATTTAAATCAAGGGAAAATAAATGATCCGATTTCGAATGAAAAGATTAAAGAGTCTGTCAGTAATTGGGAAGAAACCATGCAAATGCTTATAGGGAATGAAAATGACGATAAATAAGCCCGACGATAGCAAATCCAGGAAAGGCCTGGAAGTTGCCGTTATTGGTATGTCAGGCCGGTTTCCGGGCGCCCAAAATATCCATGAGTTCTGGAAGAATTTGAAAAATGGCGTGGAATCCATTATGTTCTTTTCCGATGACGAAGTAGAAAAAGCGGGTGTTAGTTCAAAATTAATAGAGGATCCCCATTATGTAAAAGCCTTCGGGGTTCTTGAAAATGTTGAATATTTTGACGCTTATTTTTTCGGATATACTCCCGGGGATGCGGAAATCATGAATCCAGAGATACGAATCTTCCATGAATGTTCGTGGGAGGCGCTGGAAGACGCCGGTTATAATCCTGAATCTTATGATGGCTCAATTGGAGTTTTTGCGGGCGCTTCATCTAATTTTATTTGGGAAGGAATGACCCTATTATCGGGGAAAGCGAAAGAAATCGGTAACTTTGCAGCCGGCCACTTAACCGGAGCTGATTTTTTGACCACGAAAATTTCTTATAAATTTAATTTAAGAGGACCCAGTTCTTTAATTCAAACCGCGTGTTCCACATCGTTGGTGGCTATCCACTGGGCATGCCGTTCCGTACTGTCAGGAGAATGTCATATAGCCCTGGCAGGAGGGATCAAATTAGATGTAAATCAAAAGCAAGGATATATGTATAAGGAAGGAATGATCCAATCTCCTGATGGTCACTGCCGCGCATTTGATGCGGAAGCCAAAGGGACTGTCGGCGGAAATGGGGTCGGGATCGTTGTACTAAAACGTCTTAAAAATGCAATTGCCGATAGAGATCATATTTATGCTATTGTAAAAGGGTCTGCGGTTAATAACGATGGAAACAGGAAAGTCGGATATACAGCGCCCAGCGTCCAGGGACAGGCTGAGGTAATTCGGACTGCACAAGCAATGGCGCATATCGAGCCTGAAAGTATCGGTTATATTGAAACCCATGGGACCGGGACCCAACTGGGAGACCCGGTAGAAATCGAAGCGTTAACGCTGGCGTTTAATTCTGATAAAAGAAACTATTGTCCTATCGGTTCTGTTAAAACCAATATCGGACACCTCGATATAGCGGCAGGAGTTGCCGGGTTTATAAAAACCGTCCTGATTTTAAAAAATAGGATAATTCCTCCCAGTTTACACTTTAAAGAGCCCAATCCAAAAATCGATTTTAAAAATAGCCCTTTTTATGTGAATACAAGCTTGAGAATATGGAAAAATGATAAATATCCTTTAAGAGCCGGGGTGAGTTCTTTTGGTATCGGCGGCACAAATGCGCATGTCATACTGGAAGAAGCACCCGAAATTGAAAATTTCGATGACGGACGCACATGGAAACTAATCATGCTTTCCGCAAAAACCGGACCGACTCTTGAAAAGTTAACAAAAAATTTCCTGGAATATGTAAAGCTAAATCCCGGCATCAACCTTGCAGATGCTGCTTTTACATTGCAGGTAGGTAGGAAACCATTGGGATACAGACGAATGTCAGTATGCTCCGGTATTGCTGAAACGCTTCATGCAATGCAGGATACCTCTTCCCTGGCCGGAAATGCCGTAGATGACGATAAAAAGCGGATTATCTTTATGTTTGACGGATTAGGGGGCCAATATATCGATATGGGGAAGGATCTGTATAGGTCTGAAACATGTTTCCGTGAAGCAATGGATCAATGCTTCAAAATTTTTGCATCATTAACGGGTAAAAATTTAAAAGAAATTCTATACCCATCTCATGCGACAGGAACGGTATCCCCGGCTGATACGGAGAAAATCGACCGAATCGAGATATCTCAACCGGTTATGTTTATTTTTGAATATGCTCTTTCCGTGATGTTGATGAAGTGGGGGATAACTCCCGATGCCATGATCGGTTATAGTTTCGGTGAATATACCGCTGCTTGTTTATCTGGAGTTTTTTCCCTGGAAGATGCATTGAAAATAATTCTCATCAGGGGAAGATTACTTGCCGAAGTTCCCGGCGGAGTTATGTTAAGCGTCCCTCTCCCAGGTGAGCAAATAGCCCCCCTGCTTCCCGGGGAGTTGTCTATCGCTATTGACAACGGTTCATCATGCATTGTTGCCGGCCCCGCTGCTGAAGTAGCCTCATTTGAACAGGAAATAAAACAAAAAAGACTCTTGTGTATGCCTGTTCCTAACTCGGTTGCAATGCATTCAAAAATGATGGAACCTATTTTAAGTAAATTTAAAAAGGAATTGGAAAAAATCACATTTAATTCCCCGAAAACACCTTATATATCAAATGTAACCGGTACCTGGATTACCCCTCAAGATACTGGCAATCCCGAATACTTTTGCCATCACCTGCGAAAAACCGTACGTTTTGCGGATGGATTCAAAAAATTGGTAAAGAAGCGCCATTCGATTTTTATTGAAGTAGGAGCGGGACGCGATCTCAGTACTATGATGAAACGATTTATCGATGATAAGCTCATGCAATACACGGTGAACCTTGTAAGACCACCTCAAAAAAATGTATCGGATGTCTATTACCTGCTGAATAAAATCGGTTATTTGTGGCTTTATGGCGTAAACATCAATTGGTTGGCCTTTTATTCCGGAGAAAAAAGATACCGACTACCTTTACCTACCTATCCTTTCGAAAAAAAACGATATTGGTTTGAGGATGGCTTCCTCAAGTGTACCAAAAACATTCTACTTTCCGGCTCACGCCCGGACAAAGAGCCTGATATTTTCGACCGCTGTCCGGAAAGTCCTGCCCCCCTACACTCTGACGACGCGAATGAAAGTCCGAATTCATTAAAGGATAAAACGATTTCGGAAAAATTAAACGAAAGACCGATACTTTCTACTCCATATACAGCGCCTACTAATGAAATTCAAAAAATCATTACTCGTATATGGCAAAACTTTTTTGGAATTAGAGCGGTGGGAATTCAAGACGATTTTTTCGAGTTGGGGGGGGATTCATTGAAAGCGATGAATGTATCGGTAATGATGCAAAAGGAATTGAATGTAGAAATTCCTATTGTCGAATTTTTTAATCGTCACTCCATTGAAGGGCTTTCACAATATATTGAAAACCATTTTGATAAAAGCAGCGATTCGACCATCGCGCCTGTAGAAAAAAAAGATTATTATCCTATATCTTCAGCCCAGCAAAGGCTATATGTTCTACAACAGATGACTGAGAAGAACACCAGCTACAATGAACCGTTGGTAGTCGTACTAGAAGGTGAATTCAGTAAACAAAAAGCTGAAAATACCTTCCAACAGTTAATCAAGCGACATGAGAGTCTCAGGACTTCTTTTGGTATCATAAACGAAGAACTGGTCCAAAAGATACATAATGAGGTCAATTTCGAAATAGATTTTCTCATTTTGGATGAAATAATGAAGCAGCCGGAGGCGGTTGTCCTGACGAAAGAAAGTGTTTTATCGTCCATTGTCAACGGCTTTATCAGGCATTTTGACCTGGAAAACGCCCCTCTTATAAGGGTAGGGTTAATTAAAGAGGAAGAAGAACTATTCGTATTGATGGTGGATATGCATCATATAATAACGGATGGGAGTTCCCACATCATTTTTATACATGATTTTATAAAGTTATATAACGGAGTGGAACTTCCCAAACTTACTATTCAGTATAAAGATTATGCTCAATGGCAAAACCATTTAAATCAATCGGGAGAAATACGAAGACAGGAAGAGTATTGGCTGAGAGAATTTGAAGGGGAAATTTCGAAATTAAATTTACCTATCGATTATTTTAGACCCGCGACCCTTAGTTTTGAAGGGAACCGAATCGCTGATGTAATTAGCAGCCGGGAAACAACCATATTAAAAAAAATGGCTTTAGAAAAAAATGCAACCCTATTTATGGTACTGTTGTCTATTTTTAATATTTTCTTATCCAAACTGAGTGGGCAAGAGGATATTGCTTGCGGTACGATAATCGCTGGGCGAAGACATGTCGAGTTCCAGAAGATAATCGGGGTGTTTGTTAATACCCTAGTATTAAGAAATTATCCCTGGGGAGAGAGTACCTTTGAAGAATTTTTGAGAGGCATAAAGGAAAAAACATTGGAAGCCTTTGAGAACCAGGATTACCAATTTGAAAACTTGGTTGATAAAGTCGAAAAAATCAGGGATACCGGTCGAAATCCCATGTTCGACGTGATGTTTATAATGCAGAATGTGGACAGTCCAAAAATAAACATGCCCAATGCGAGGGTAAAACCTTACCCTTATCAAAACTTGACGGCAAAATTTGATTTAAAGTTGGATTGCGTTGAAAGAATAGAGGAGATAGAATTACGGTTTGAATATAGTACGAGGCTGTTTAAAGAAGATACATTGAAGCGATTTATCCGTTACTTTTTAAGAATAGTATCGACGGTTACTACAAATCCTGCCAAAAAAATAGGAGATATAGAGATTATTTCTGATGAAGAGAAGGAACAACTGTTATATAATTTTAATAATACACATGTGGCATTTCCAGGAAACAAGTCCCTTCATCAATTATTTGAAGAACAGGTGGAACGAATCCCGGACCGTATTGCCCTCGTGGGGGCAGACCTGCGTGTCTGCCCAGTCAGCCTTTCCTACCACCAATTAAACGGGCAATCCAACCGCCTGGCCGCGCTGTTAATCGAAAAAGGCGTCCTGACGGACAATATTGTAGGTATAAAAATAGAACGTTCCCTTGAAATGATAATCGGGATCATGGGCATATTGAAATCCGGCGGGGCTTATTTGCCCATCGCCCCCGGTTACCCGCAGGCAAGAATCGATTATATGTTGAAAGATAGCGGAGCTAAATTGTTGGCTGTCGCCAACGATAAAGAAGGTGAGAAGGTGAGAATTTTGGAAGGTGAGAGAGTGCTTTTAGAAGAAATCTTCAAATCCACAAAAATCCCTTCTTACCTTCTTACCTTCTCACCCTCTTACCTTCTAAACTCTTCAAATCTCGCATATATCATCTACACTTCCGGTTCCACTGGAAAACCAAAAGGCGTGATGGTAGAACATGGTGCAGCAGTAAATTTATTATACGCAATGCAAGAACAATATCCCTTCGCTGCATCGGATACTTACCTGTTAAAGACATCGTACATTTTTGATGTATCGGTAACAGAATTTTTCGGGTGGTACATGGGGGGGGGGAAATTGGCCGTATTGGAAAAGAGTGGGCATAAAGACCCCCGGGTAATACTGGATTGGATTGAACGATATACAGTAACTCACATCAATTTTGTGCCCTCTATGTTCAATGTATTTATAGAGTTCGTGGCCGGAGAAAATAAGAGTCGCTTATCAAGTTTAAAATATATCTTTTTAGCGGGTGAGGCACTGTTACCTGGATTGGCAGCGAAGTTCGGGAATTTAAATACAGATATAAAACTGGAAAATATATATGGGCCTACGGAGGGCACTGTATATTCGGGAAAATACTCATTATCTGATTGGAATGGAATTGAAGATATCCCCATCGGCAAGCCATTACCCAATATCAAACTATATATTTTAAATAAATACAATTATTTACAGCCGATAGGGATTGTGGGAGAGTTGTGCATCGGTGGTTCAGGATTAGCGTGTGGGTATTTAAACCGTCCGGAATTAACCGCGGAAAAGTTTAATAGGCCCTATGGTTCCTATAAGACCTATATTCTTTACAAAACCGGGGATTTGGCCCGTTGGTTAAATGACGGCAACATTGAATTTCTTGGTCGCATTGATCACCAGGTGAAAATTCGCGGGTTCAGGATCGAATTGGGAGAAATAGAAAGTCGCTTAATGAAACATATGGAAATAAAAGAGACGGTAGTACTTGCAAGGTCATATGAAAATGGCGATAAGTATTTATGCGCATATATTACAGCTTGCCGGGATTTCGTGGTTTCTGAGTTAAGGGAACATCTGGTAGATTGCTTACCCGAGTATATGATTCCATCCGAGTTTTTGCAGTTGGAAAAAATGCCTTTAGCCAACGGTGGAAAGATAGACCGGCAGAATTTAAATTCATTGGGAAAAAAATTAAATACCGGCGTCGAACATGTTGCTCCTGTATCGGATAATGAGGTCATCATAGCCGATGCCTGGAAAAAAATTTTAAAATTGGCTGAGGTGGGCATCAACGATAATTTCTTCGATTTAGGTGGTACATCCGTCGATATCATTCGTCTCAACGGTAAATTGAAAGAAATATTTAAACGAGATATACCTATTGTGGCTATGTATAAATATACAACTATTGATTCTTTTTCTCATTTCCTGGGCGACGGAAATGAGGAGAGCGAAACCAACTCCAACGGTTCTCGATCTAGAGAGCGTACAGATAAAATAAAAAAAGGCATTGAAGATAAAAACAAAAGACGTGAAATTAGAACAAGGAGAAGAAAATGACCAAATATTACCAGGAGAATGGTCTAGAAATTGCCGTTATCGGTATGGCCGGTAGATTCCCCGGGGCACAAAATGTCGAACGATTTTGGGAGAATTTAAAAAATGGAGTCGAATCCATTACTTTTTTTTCACAAGAAGAACTCCTATCCGCAGGAGTTTCCAGCGAGCTTTTAAATAGCCCCAATTATGTAAAGTGTGGAGGAGGAATGCTGGATGATAAAGAATATTTTGACGCCGCTTTCTTTGGTTATTCCCCGGTGGAAGCCGAGCTAATGGATCCCCAGGTACGGATCTTCCATGAATGCGCATGGCATGCATTGGAGCATGCCGGGTATGATCCCTTTTCATATGATAAGCTCATTGGGCTCTATGCCGGGGCGTCTTTCAATTTAACCTGGGAAGCAGTGTCGTTGATGTCCGGGAGAGCATCCATCCTGGGAGGTTTCGCGACACAACTTTTACTGGACCGGGATTATTTGTGTACACGGGTTTCTTATAATCTTGATTTAAAAGGCCCCGGCATTGTTGTGAAAACCGCATGTTCAACTTCTCTTGTTGCGGTTCATATAGCTTGCCAGTCCATATTAAACGGGGAATGTGATATGGCCCTGGCCGGCGGTGTCACAATCACCCGGTTTAGAAAAGAGGGTTACATATACCAGGAGGACATGATCTTTTCTGAGGATGGCCATTGTAAAGCTTTTGCTGAGAATTCACGTGGAACAGTGGGCGGCGACGGCGTCGGTATCGTGGTTTTAAAACGCCTGGAAGATGCCGTCAAGGAAAGGGATACGATCCATGCCATAATCAAAGGTTCCGCCATTAATAATGACGGGTTAAGAAAGGCGGGTTATACGGCTCCAAGTATTGACGGTCAACATGAAGTCATTTGCGAAGCACTTCAAATCGCGGGAGTCGACTCTGAAACTATCACCTATGTGGAAACGCACGGAACAGGGACCCCGGTGGGAGATCCCATTGAATTTGAAGCATTAAAAACGGCATTTAGTCCCGATAAAAAACAATATTGCAGGATCGGCTCAGTGAAAACCAATATTGGACACCTGGATTCTGCAGCCGGCATTGCCGGATTGATAAAAACGATCCTGGCGCTAAAATATAAATTAATTCCTCCCAGCTTGCATTTTAAATTCCCAAATCCAGTAATCGATTTTGAAAACAGTCCTTTCATTGTTAATAATGAATTATTCGAATGGAAAAGCGAGGAATACCCACGACGTGCCGGTGTCAGTTCATTTGGCATCGGGGGAACCAATGCTCATGTTATTTTGGAAGAATGGCCGTTAGACAAGAAACAGGAGGTCGAAGGTAGGGAATATCAATTAATATTATTATCCGCCAAAACTCAATCGGCGCTGGATCGAATGACGGAGAACTTAGCCGGGTACTTAAAGGAAAATAAAGACGCCAACCTGGCTGATATCGCATACACACTCCAGGTAGGGAGGAAAATTTTCCCTTACCGGCGAATGGCGTTTTGCACTGATGTCGATAGCGCCTTCGATGCACTCTCTTCACCAGTATCCAGTAAAGTCAGAACGTCGCATTTGAAAGAAGAAAAGATATCTGTAATATTTATGTTTTCCGGCCTAGGCTCCGAATACATCGATATGGGATTGGGGCTGTATCAAACAGAACCTGTATTCCGTGAAGAAATGAACCATTGTTTCGATATTCTCAATTCCATCGTGGAATACGATATTAAAGCGATTCTTTATCCACGAGAAACGGAGAACGGAAATTCGCAACCGCCTCCTGACTTTCATCAACCGGAAGTTGTTCAACCGGTATTATTTGTCTTTGAATATGCCCTTGCCAAGTTATTAATGCACTGGGGAATCAAACCTCATGCAATGATCGGATACAGCTTCGGGGAATATACCGCCGCCTGTTTATCCGGTGTTTTTTCCCTTGAAGATGCCTTAAAAGTGATCGTTGCCAGGGGAAGATTAATCAGCAAAACACCCAGGGGAACAATGATCAGCGCCCCCCTGTCCATAGAACAGATAAGACCTTTTTTAACCGGTGCGTTGTCGATTGCGATTGATAATGGCACATCTTGCATTGTTTCAGGGCCGCGTGAGGCATTAGAAAGCGTCCAAAAAGAATTAAAAAAAGAACGCTGTTTGTGTATACCCCTGCCCAACACCCATGCCATCCACTCTCCAATGATGGAACTCATTCTAGAAGATTTTGAAGCATATCTCAAAAAAATCTCCTTAAACAAACCTCAAATCCCTTATATCTCCAATGTAACCGGTGAATGGATTACTGTCCAGGATGCAACAAATCCCCATTATTGGGCGACGCACTTAAAAGAAACGGTCCGATTTGCCGATGGTATCCAACAATTGATGAAAGAACCCAATCCCATATTTATTGAAATCGGTCCCGGTCGAGATTTAAGTACCTTATTGGTACGTCATAAGGAAGAAGACGATCAATCGAAGCGCCGGGCTATAAATCTAATAAAACTGGCGCAAGATAATACCCCGGATAATTATTATTTTTTTACTAAACTAGGACAGTTATGGATGTATGGGGTGAATATCGATTGGAAAAAATTTTATAACGATGAGCAAAGGGTTCGCATCCCCTTACCGCTTTACCCTTTCGAACGCCAGAGATACTGGATCGATATGGATCCTTTTAAAGCCGAGAAAACGATAATGGGAAACTCGCTAACCAGGAAAAAAACAAATATGGCGGATTGGTTTTATACCCAGCAGTGGCTCCGTTCTACGCTAATTGAAAAGATAAATAGTGCACCATCTCAAATCCGCTGGCTGTTATTTAGCGATGAATCATCACTGGGCAACCGATTGGTTAAACGCCTGAAAGATGATAATCACCACGTTGTTGTTGTCAAAATCGGGGAAAGCTTCAGTGAATTGGAATTGGATGAATATGTCATTAATCCCGGAAATCCTGGAGATTATGACAATCTTTTCAAAACGTTGATGGAGAAAGAGAAGATCCCCCGCAATATTGTCCATTTGTGGCGCTTACCCGGGAGTCGGAAGCATCATCCTGACATTGGATTCCTTGATCGGACCCTAAATTTGGGCCTTTTCAGCCTTCTGGATATTGCCAGGTCAATCGGTAACACGAATATTCCCGAAAAAATACAAATCGGGGTGATAACCGATAATATGCAGTCAGTAACCGGGGAAGAAGAATTGTGCCCTGAAAAAGCCGCCATTCTTGGACCGGTAAAAATAATACCCCTGGAATATTCTAATATCTCCTGCAGAAGCATCGACATTATCGATCCCGGGAACAATACCGGGAAGATTGAATTTATTATCGAAAGCCTGCTCCGGGAATTTTCGATGGAGTTTAAAGATCAACCGGTCGTTGCGTACCGCGGCGCCTACCGCTGGCAGGAGAGCTATGAACCTGTCAGGTTGAATATCGGCACAAGCTCATTAAAAGAAACCCGGTTAAAAGAAAAAGGCGTTTATCTTATTACCGGTGGTTTTGGAGGCATGGGATTTGTCCTGGCTGAACACCTGGTAAGTACCTTAAATGCTAAACTAATATTGGTAGACATTTTAACCCCTCCAACGGGTGAAAAATTGGATAGATGGCTTTACAGCGACGAAAGGAAAAAGGAGATCGAAGATAAAAAACATAAAATAAAGGAATTGGAATCCCGAGGCGCGGAAATCCTGGCCTATGATGTCGATGTTTCGGATTACCCGGGGATGAAGGAAGTTATTTCACAAGCAGAAAAGCAGCTTGGGCAGATAAACGGTGTGATTCATGCTGCGGGGCTCATCGATTATGCGGGTGCCATCCAGAGACGATCACGTGAAATGACTGAAGTCCTCCTGGCAGCCAAAATAAAGGGAACCCTGGTATTGGATAAATTGCTGAGTCATCACAAATTGGATTTTATGGTTCTTTTCTCATCTATCGGGAATGTGTTTCATCGGATAAAATTTGGCCAGGTCGGTTACAACGCAGCGAACGAGTTCATGGATGTGTTTTCCTATTATAAGCAGCAGCAGGGGCAATTTACCGTCACAATAAATTGGAATAATTGGACGCAAGTGGGGATGGCGGTTCGAGCCACTCCGGGACGAAATGATAGCAGGCACAATCCCCCCGATAATAGGAGGGAAAGAGAGAGTATACTATCAATATCTCCTTCAGAGGGAATAGAGGTGTTTCATCGTATTCTTGAAAATAATTTATCACGAGTGATTGTGTTCCATCGTGATTTACATCACTTAATGAATTTAATAAGCAACCCGGTGGAAGCGGATACACAAACCGGCTCTTTTGACAGTACAGATGAGAATACAGCAAAGTCATATGAACGGCCTGAATTAAGCACCGAGTATGTACCTCCTTCGAATGAACTGGAAGATTCTATTATAAGAGTCTGGGAAAAAATATTTGGATTTAAGAAAATAGGAATTTTGGATGATTTCTTTGAACTGGGGGGCGATTCCTTAATGGCAACATCCATGTCAGTACAGCTTAGTAAGGAATTAAATTTTATCATACCCCTTAATGAAGTATTTAACCGACCCACCATTGAAAAACTGGTGAAATATATCGTACAAAAAAAGAAGGTCGACACTAAAACGGAGGATGAGAACCTGGTAATGTTAAAAGAGGGGTCCAATAAGGCCCCGAATCTTTTTCTTATCCACGATGGCACCGGTGAGATCGATTTATTCCTGGGATTGTGTACCCGATTAAATAGTGATTTTAATTATTGGGGATTTAGGGCAGATAGGATTGAAAGTATATCGCCGCAGGACCTGAGATTCGAAGAAATTGCAGAGAATTATGTCAGGAAGATTCAAATCTTCCAACCTTATGGACCATACAGTATCCTGGGGTTCTGTGTCGGTGGTTACATCGCTTTCGAAATTTCCCGGCAATTAGAACAACGGGGAGAAGAAGTGAAATTTTTGGGCATTGTGGATACGCCGCCCCCGCTTGGGAGTGATGAAGAACGTGATTTCACTGCTGAATCCGAATTAAGCTTTCTTTTAGAAACCTTCCCGCTTGATGAAATTAAGGAGCATATATCCAATATATTTGACTATCATGAGCTTTGGAGATATGTAATCGATTACCTGGGAAAAAGTGATTTTGATTTCGGGGCATTTAAAAAACAGATTCCAATAAGTATAGTGAATTCGTTTCCGAATTTCGATCAACTCACGCTCAGTCAAGTGGCTAACCGTATAAATGTGGTACGGGGCTATAGACACGCAGAACATCGATATTTCCCTCATGGGAAAAAAAATGTGCCGATGTATTTGTTTAATGCACGAGAATCCCATGTAAAAAAAATGGCAGTCAAGACGAACTGGAATGATTACTTCAACAAACCCATGAAAGTGGTGGATGTGCCGGGGGATCATTATTCGATTTTTAGAGAACCGGATGTGATTGAGATCGCTGCTGCAATTGACAAGGAACTTCAAGAAGTCATAAAACAAGCGGTGTGAAAATTATATGGGCATGTACATAATATATTATAATTAGTGTCACCAGGGGGTGACCTTTTTCCGGTCCCAGTTCAGTCGATGTCCCCATTTACTCCGTCGGCATAACTATTTCTTCCAGGTTCTTCTTACTTCATACCGGTACTGAAATAAACTTTTTGCATTTCCAGTAATTCCGTAATAGGAGTAATGCCCTTTGATTTTCCGGCAGAGTGTCTCGTTCTGTTCTTGCAACGGCATATGTCGATTTTCCTTGCACCACCGCTTGATATTCTTGTTCCAGATTTTTGCTATAGTCCTCCCAGGACTGGTAGTCAATTCCGGGATTGAATTGAGTTAGTATTTCTGATAGAATAGCGACTTAGGCAATTACATATTTCAAATCAAGGGAGTTGCAAATGGCTGAAAGTATTTTTAAAGACAGACAAAGGACAAGTTCACAGGCGCAGAAGTTTGATGGATTTACTGTGGACACGAGTATTATGTTTACCAATCACAAGAACGTTTATAAAAAGGGTGTGGAAAAAAGACAGAGAAAGCTTTTAGATAAAGTTCGATTCCTCCAACCCTTTTTAAAACCGGATGAACAGATATGTTTAATTACCACAGGCTGTTCTCCCATGACATTTGGCGAACAATTCTTGACCGGGTGGATTATTTTTTATTTAAAACGGTCGTTGTTTGTGTTTACCAATAAACGTATTTTTCATATCCCCACCAAAACAGACTATTCGTACCGCGGATCTCTGGCGCAAATCTTGTATGGCGACTGCCAGGAGATAAAGATTAAGAGTAGGGCGATGATAGTCGAATACAAGAAGGGGCAAAAGGAAACTTTTTATTACATAGCAAGCCCGGACTTAAAGAAGATCAAAAACCTATTCCAGGGAGTGGCGATAGAAGGAACCCCCAGCCGAACCGGGGAACGAACCCATCTTTGCCCACGGTGTGGAAACGAATTGCTTAAAGGAGAATATATTTGCCCCCACTGTCGTCTTGAATTTAAAAATAAAACCGAGGCGCGGCGAATTTCCATTATTTACCCCGGGGGTGGATACTTGTATACCCGGCACCCTATCCTGGGGATTTTGGATGCCATAACTGAAACCGCACTGTTGGCTTTATTTGTTGTGGCTTTGATCCAGTCATTGCAAGGAGAAGAAGAAGCCGGTATTCTAGCTATTTACTTTGGGGTACTTTTAGGAATAGAAAAATTAATTTCTGTATATCATTCCAACCGCTTTATCGATGAATTTATTCCCCTGGATGAGCACATCACGGCCTCTATTCCCAGTTAATCCTCGATTCAACGCACCGCCACACTGACACACTTATATTGCCCAAAATATATTGGTTGGAATCCTAAATACAACCCATATTGTGGATTAAGGAAACATGTTTGTTAAAATTCAGTTGTTCTTTTTACCGCTAGAGCCGCCAGAGATAAGATACCTTGAAAAAGAAAGCCCGGTGTACTTCCAGGAACCGGTCGGACGGGATATATTCTTCCCCGTTCCAGCGCGTCTTCTCCTGCACCGACCCGTAGCCCACGTGAACCACGGTGCCCGGGATGTATGTAAAAGAAGCCAGGGCATCCAAAAACAACCTTTTCCAGTACGTGTTGTATTCGACAATTCCCCGGAAAAAAAGATATTTATTCACCTGGAAAGTCGTGCGACTGCGAATGATGCCGTAATCATATTCTTTCCGGGAATCCGCTTTTCGATAAAAATCCGTATAAGTCAAATCTAATCCCGTACTGAATTTTTCCGTGGGTTGGAAATCCAGGGACAGGGCGGCGCGGTTGGTTTTCCCGGCAAACGGATTCACCTCGTCGTAGAAAATACCCCCATGATGCCGAAAGAAAAGGTAGAAATACAGGTGCCGGGTAACCTGGCTTTCCGCCTGAAAACCGATCCCGCTGGTCCCGAAACGTCTTCCCGCAAACACTTCATTGGCCAGTATCAAGTCGAGACGGAACATGGAACTCCGGGGCATGGTGAAACGGAAAGTAAACAAGTTGAATGATTCCACCAGTTTGCTTTCCTTGTCCAATAAATGATAACTCCAGTAAAAAGGTTCAATGCGCTGGAAAAATGTGGATTTCGGGTAAAAACGGTACATACCCATTGCCGCCAGCCGGGTGATTCCTTGCCTGTTCAAGAACCCGGTATCGATACGGAAATCCCTGGATATATCCTGGAGACCCAAATCTAAATAAAGGCGCCGGCTGCCGTAATTATAACGGAGTCCCAGGGCATGACCGGGGGTATTTTCCTCGTCCCCCGGGTTCCTGGTTAAAGAGCCCAGCAAGTGGTACTCAGCCGTGGTGTATTTTGAAAGCCTTAACCGGCCATCGATGCCTGCTACCCGGTTGTACCCAGGGGAAATATCTCTACCGGTGTAAAATCCGCCGATATAAGCATCGTTGGCAAAGGCATGGCGGAAGCGCAATATCCCGAATACAGGGCGGTGGGTTCCCGGATCATCTTCAGCGCCGTTATTCTCCCGTGACTCATCCACTGCAAAAATAGCGGCCATGCTATTTTTACTGCCGATTTTACCCGAAAGTTTCAAGCCCAACAACGGGTCGCTGATGGTCCGGGTATGAACAACGGCATAAAGCGGGGCTTCTTCGGTATTGCCGGCAAACTGGAACGCCTCCATGCCTTCCAGGAAAAAAGGACGTTTCTCCTGGTAATAAAGGGCATAGCGAAGGTTGACATCCACCTGCCCCGCATCCGCTTCCACCTGGCTGAAATCAGGATTGTAAGCCGCGTCCATTACCAGGCTGGGCGTGATTCCTACTTTGCCCGTAAGACTGAAATCCGTCTCTTTTTTTTCTGACATCCACTGACCCTGGTTATGAGTCCACGACTGTGAATGAGTAAAGGCCGGCAGCAATTCCACGATTCGTTTATACTTCATATCCTTTACCAGGATTGGTTGTATCTGGGATAGGGTCGCCCCTTTATCCGGGAAAATTTCCGGGAAACTAGCATTCTCCGAGGTACGAACGATGTTTCTTACTATCCATAATCCCATTTTTACTTTCTTCTTGATCGGGAAACGAATGCTCTTGAAAGGGATTTTCATTTCCAGGGTATATCCCTTATCGTCGATAATACCTTTACTGTACCAGATCATATCGTGGCTGCCTTCCATATCCCCGTCGGCATCCACCATGCCGTCTCCCTGGATGCCCAGGGGGTTAACGATGAATCCATAAGCGTTTTGCCGGTCGTAAAAAGTGTCGATAGCGACGGCCACCCAATCGTCGTTGAACATGTTGTCCCTCTTGGTGACTGTCCCTTTAATCTCGGAAACATTCTTTTGAAAACAGCGGGCGGCAAAGTAAAAATTTTCCCGGTCGGAGCAGGCATAAACCACTGTTTCCTCGCTGGCGGGTTTACCGTAATCGGGTTTAAATGTTTTGAAATCCTAGAAACGGGCCGCTGTTTTCCAAACCGGGTCGTCCAGTTTGCCGTCGAGAGTCGGTGGGTTATCGATCAGGGGGATTTCTATCGCCTCTTTTTCCTCTATTGCATTAAGCGGAACTCCTGGGTAAAGAAAAAAAACAAACGCTGTCATGATGCATGTCGTATACAATATCGTTTTGTGCATTTCGTACCTCCTGAACTTATTATTGAATATTATTAAACGTTATATATCGGCGAAAAGTTTTACTTTTGGCTGCAAAAAAAGGAAAATTTGGAACTCCTACTCATTTGACATGGCGTGGTGAATATGGTACTATTTTTTAAAATAACAACATCCATGAATAAGGAACCGGCATGAAGACAAAAACAAACCCGGATGTATTTGAGAAGGTAACCTGGAAACCCGGGACCATGCTTTTCCCACTGCCAGTCGTTATGGTGACCTGCGGCGATATGGCGGCTGAATACAATATCATGACCGTGGCCTGGACCGGGATCGTTTGCACCGACCCACCCACGTGCTACATCTCTGTACGCCCCGAACGCTATTCCTATGGTTTAATAGAAAAATACCGGGAGTTCGGCATTAACCTGGTGGGTAAAGAACTGGCCTTTGCCACGGATTGGTGCGGCGTAAAATCCGGTCGCGATGTGGACAAGTTTAAAGAAATGCAGTTGACCCCTTTCCCCGCCGAAAAAATAAAAGCGCCGTTGATAGCGGAATCCCCGGTGAACCTTGAATGCGTGGTCCGCGAAATCAAGCCCCTTGGCTCTCATCACATGTTTCTTGCCGAAATTGTAACCGTACATGGGACAAAGGTCCACCTGGACCCTAAAACCGGTGCTTTCAACCTTTCCCACGCCAATCCCGTATGC
>JAUPLE010000121.1 GCA_030837085.1 Acidobacteriota bacterium
CAACTGCAGCCATTCGAAAAAAGTGGATTTGCCGCTGCCCGGCGGCCCGATAATCACATTCCGGGGACAGCGTTTCACCTGTTCCAGGGCGGTATAGTTACCCTTTTCCTTGCTATCTTCTTTGGAATCTTTATCACCGCTTCCCGATTTGGCAAAAAATTTGCGTGCCGCTGCCAGGTCCATCAGTGAAAGTTTACCCGGTAACGCATCTTCGTCATTTGATTTTCCCGGGAGCGGCCGCACCTTTACGTTAGGCATTACGAACAACTCGCTTAAGTCTACGTTGAGGTTGGTGGTCATGCGCACGGTACCTGCTTCCACGCGGTGGAAACGCTGGAGCAAATAGTCGCGGTGTAAAAGTTCATACCGCTCATCCGCCGCATCCTGGCCGGAACGTCCCAATAGGTTCATCTGTTCGCTGATCTGGTTCAACCGGTTAATAATGCGGCGGGGCAGTTCAAAGGTACTGGAAAAATTCAATTTCCGCCACTCCACCATCACGGGCCCAACCAGCATCAAAACCTGGATAATCGAATGCAGGGCAATGCGGAAAACCGCGCCGTGACCGGAAAGCTGGAGAGAAGCCGGGCATGGTAAACCGGCTAAAATCTTTTCCACCACTTCCTCGGGCGTGACATTGGGGTTGCCGATATTTTCCGGGTTCAAAAATTTATCCAGGCCGGCAAAACAATCGAGGATTTCGGTTACCTGTTCTTCTGTTAACTGCCGGTTGAGAAAAAAGCGGGACAGGGATTGGGAAGCGGCATCGGCGGATTCCTGGACCTGGCGGGAGACTTCCTGGAGTTTTCGCAGCACCGGAACCTGGGCTTTGAAGTTATCGGAAAAAACCCGCTGGAAAAGGGCATCGAAAAATTCCACCACCAGGTTGTCGATTGTTTGATCCATTTCATCACCTCTTCATAGAACGTGCTTCACGGGAGTGAGCTTTTTTATACCGGTTAATCTCTCTTTTCATCATGCGGATATTGTACTGGAATAGGAAAAATATTTCAAGATTTAAATTCGATTTCTTGCCTATTCCTATTTTTCCCATCGAAGAGAATTTTGATCAGACTTTTTCTAATCAGTATTTTTTATCAACCAATGACCATTTTTATCAGAGCCAATTCTCTCAATTAAATTCAAGGCTTTTAATTTTTTAATATTTAACCGGATTGTATCCCTGTTCTTTTTTAATTTTTCTGACAATTCATTATACGTTATATAGGGATTTTCCTTTAAGCAATTAAATATTTGACACTGGAATCGATCCAGATTTACAGGCGTATTTACAGGCGTATTTACAGGCGTATCGATCTGCGAGTATTTTTGCATGTCCCGTTCGAATGTAATGCTGAACCAGTTTTCATCTGTTTCGATTATAGGCTCTTTTAGCCCGTATTCTTTCATGGCATCTTTCATCCTCAATATCCCTGTTCCAACCTTTTCGACAAGGTCCATCCGTTCCATCATACTGAAAAGCAATGGATTTCTCGGCATACTGCGTTTCCCAAGATCTTCTTTTTTTAATCCCCCCACAAGCCCGCCTGGGTTAACAACTTCTACCCTGTCACTGAAAATAGAAACCTGGATATTTGCTGGAGAACGATAGTCCCGATGTGCAATGGCATTGAGGACGGCTTCCCGGAGAGCATCCTCCGGGAGTTCCAGCTTTTCTTCCCGGGGACCGCTTTTAATAATATATTCGGTATTTAGATGAGCCAGGAGATACCCTATGGTATCATGGTAATTGGAATACAAATCTTTTTTATATTCTTTCTTGTCCAGTATCCTGTACCTGGTTTTCCCCATGAAAAGTACACAGCTAATTGTCGCACTGATAAAATACCTGTTTACATCTTTGCTGAATAGTAATATCGCTGCATTGCTAAAAACATTCTCCCGGATCAGCCGCAGGTTTTCCAGGAGGTCCATTTTATCGAGTTTTGTATTAATTTCAGACCGTTCTAAAAATAAGTCGAATGCCGATTCGCTAAAATCCTTTTTTATATCAAACTCATAGCACAATTTTTCATCAAAATACACCAGGTGTTCTTTATAAAAGAATTCTCTTATTTCGTCCCGCTTTAGTTGCTGGGAATTCGCAGCTTCACGGGTATAAAATTTTCCATTAACCGAATAAGGCTTTTTGCTGCCTTTTGGCACAATGGCGATTAGAACTTTATCTACAATATCGAAACCCAGGGATAGCGGAGGGTCCATATTCCTGGCCACATCCTGCACAAGGGATTTGAGTCGATTAAAGTCGGATACTCCAATGATATTCCCATTATCGTCTACCCCAAACAAGATATTTCCCCCGATTGTATTGGCAAATGCACAGATTTCTTTTCCTACTGATGCGGAAAAATTTTCTTTGAATTCTATATTCAGGCCTTCGCCAAGATTAATCAACGCAAGCAATTCTGTCTTAGTCATATCCGATATCCTCACTTAAAAATAACACCTGGTCGGCTACCCACCATAAATTGAGCCAACGGGAAAGACAATCCAACGATAATAAATCTTTTTTGGCCAGTCATTTCTTCTATCATGGGGCAATATTAAGGCAAATGGGAAAAGTTGTCAACCCCCGGTCTGTTTTCTTTTGTTTTTCCCATTTGGGATTCGCTAACCCTCTCTGATGGTTACTTCTTTGCCATTAAAGACAATGGCCAATTTCGTACGCCCCTTTCCACCAGTTTCAATCTCGATGATTGACTTCATGGAGTCTATGATGCTTTCCTGGTAAATTAATATAAATGAAGAGGGGATTAATATGCGTAAAGTGGCGTTTAATATAATTTCGTGTTGATTAATATAATCGAAATGTTGATTAATATAACTGGGGCGATGATTGATATATCCGTCGTGGTGATTAATATATCCAATGCGGTGATCAATATAATTTTCGTGGTGATTGATATATTGGTTGTGTTGATTAATATACGTGTCGCGATGATTAATACGGAATGAGTGGTGATTAATAAAACGTTCGCGTCAATTAATATGATCGTGGCGATGATTAATATGGCGAAAGTGTTGATTAATATATTAAGATTGGCGTTTAATATAGCTTTATGACTCCTGTTCCTTTGCCTGGACAGGCCCCGGCTGGCCCTGTTTGTTTTCCAGGAACTTCTGGACCTGGAGCAAAACTTCATAGCGCAGCACCGGGTATTTTTCCAGGTTATCCAGCAAGTCACGGTACTCTTCCCGCATTACCAGTGAGCCGTTCCGGCTCTTTACCGAGTCATCGTCGGTTTTTTCCGTTTCGGCAATTTTCTGTTTATAGTACATGGGCCCCTTGTTGACCAGGAGCCAGTCCAGCGAAACTCCAAACACGCTGGAAAGTTTAACCAGGGTCGAATATTCAGGGAACCATTGACCTTCTTCATTTCTCTGAAAAGCGGCCCTGCTGATGTTAATTTTGCCCGCCATCTTATTCTTAGACAGTTCCAGGGTTTCGCGCAGTTGCGCCAGTCGTGCGCCGATCTCTTTGCGCAGTTTTCGTTTGAAGTCGGTTATTAATCTCATATCATTTACTCCAGGTTATATTATAAGAGAAATGCCCGACGATTTCAAATTACCCCAGTGTTTCAAAAAAATAAATATGTAAAAAAAAATATTTCTGTGGTATAATTCCACTTTACAGAAAATTGGCTGCTTTGAAGGAGGTGCTATGTTACAACAAAACCTTAATAATATCCTGCATTTTGCCGCCCAGAAAGAAGTTTCGGATATCCATTTCCAGGTGGGGGTTCCCCCCATGGTGCGCCATAACGGCCAGCTTATTACCCTCAAACACCCACCGCTGACCGAAGAAGATACTTGTTCGCTGGGAAGATTTCTAACCAAAATCGAAGATGAAGAAAAATTCAAAAAAGAAGTCAAAGAGTTTGATGGCTCTTTCTCTCTCCCCGGAGTGGCCAGGTTCAGGGCCAATGTCTTCCGGCAGAATAACAAATACGCGGCTGTTTTAAGAGTTATTCCCTTAAAGATTCGCTCCATTTCCGAATTGAATCTCCCCCCGATGATTGAAAAAATTGCCTTTATCCAGCGGGGCTTAATACTGGTCACCGGCGCCACCGGCAATGGAAAATCCACCACGCTGGCCGCCCTGGTTAATCACATTAACAAAACCAGGAGAACCCACATCGTTACCATTGAAGACCCCATCGAATTCTTATTTGAGAATGATCTGTCCGTTATTTCACAGCGGGAGGTGGGTTCCGACACCGATACTTTTACCACAGCCTTGAGAGCGGCCATGCGGCAAGACCCCGATATTATCATGGTAGGTGAATTGAGAGACCTGGAAACGGTAGATACCTGCTTAAAAGCTGCGGAGACCGGCCACATGGTCATGGCTTCAATCCATACCCCGGACGTGATGCGCACCCTGGGACGCTTGCTCAGCTATTTCCCCCCGGAAGAGCAGATGACGGTTCGGCAGCGCATTGCTGAAAATCTTATGTCCGTCATTTCCCTGCGGCTCCTGGTCAATATCGAAAAAAGCGGCCTAATACCCGCTTGTGAGGTCATGTTAACCAGTAAGACCATTGAAATGTGCATTAAAAATTCTGAAAAAACCGCGGAAATACCCAAATATATGGCTAAAAGCAAAGACATGGGCATGCAAACTTTTGATCAGCACCTGATGGAACTGGTACGCACGAAAAAGATTCGCATGGAAGAAGCAATGGCTGCCGCTGAAGAAGCCGAACAATTAGAGCGGGGACTGACCCTGGAAATTTAATAAGAGATATTCCTTATAACTAATCAGTTCCCAGCCAGACAGCGGCCATTTTTTCTTCGCACACGCCGCGGGATTCCTTTCGAACCCTATATGCCGACATCCCGGGGCGCGAAGCCACGACTTGTTTCAATTCCCCACCGATAAAATGCAAAGCCGCGCCATTCTCAGTACCGATTCCCTCGGGCAGCTTTCCCTTCCTTATTAACCGGTGGAAAGCAGGCCGGCGTCCTTCATTTTCATAGTGGGCGCAGTGACTGCCTTTGAGAAACCCCAGGCATGTTTCCCCGCTTAAGCGACCCGGTTTGGAATCGGTTAAAGCCGCTTCAAACCAGCAAGAAGCCCCGGCGCTGACGCCTGCCAAAATTATTCCCATTTCCCATGCCTTCTTTAAAATAATATCAAGGCCGAAGGTTTTCCAGGCAGCCAGCATGAGCCCCGTATGGCCGCCGGTGACATAAATAATATCGTTGGACAGTAAAAAATTCTCAATGTTCGCTGCAGCCACGGCCGGATCGGTCAGGGGAAGATGACGCGGATTACACTTCCGCGTCAAGAAAAACTCATAAAAACCACATATATATTCTATGTGATCTTCACTGGCAGTGGGGACCAGGCAAATCGCCGGTTTCTTAACAGGGCACTGGCTAAGAATATAGTCGTCCAGGAGGGGGTTGCCCGGTTCCATGGAGAATCCGCCGCCGCCCATGGCAATAATCTGTTTTGGCTTTTCCATAGTGTCGCCTTCATATTCATCATTTATCATTCATTATTCATCATTAAATTAATGTTAAAGTATAACCCATTTGGGGCGGGAATTAAATAGATAAGTAAAAAATCTATTAAAGTATTGCCTCTGTCCATGGTAAGGATTTAAATTATCATTGTAGGGGCTTGATTTATCAAGCCCTTCACAGGTCGGGTTTGATAAATCAAACCCCTACCCAGGCGATTCATCCGTGAGTTTGATAACTCAACCCCCTACATTTTGATAGAATAGAGAACTTTTTCTACCCTACTTTCGTATCAGCTTTCTATACAATCAAACAAAAAAAGGAGCATAGGACAACGATGATATTATTAAAAAAAAACAAATCACTGCCGGGTAAATCAATGGCTGCCGTATTCATCCTTATCTTCTCGTTTATCTCATTGACAGCCACAGACTTCCCGGGAGAAGTGCAAAAAGCCAGGCGTTCCATTAAAGGTCCCATGATGGTGTCCCATATCCAATTCCTGGCGTCTAAATACTGCCGCGGCCGGGAAACCGGCGATTACGGCATGAAAATCGCAGATGAATATATTACCTCAGTACTTAAAGGTGCCGGTATCCAACCAGCCGGTGAGTTTGGACGTTATTTCCAGGAAGTGAAACTAATGGAGATATCCCTCTCCGATCATATTCACCTGAAAATTGAAGATCAAATGGGAGGTAGTACCACGGTCAAAGAAGCCAAACTGGAATGGGATTACCTGCCGGTGAATATCTCGGGGGAAAATGAAGTATCCGCTCCCCTGGTTTTCGCAGGCTACGGTATCACTGCCCCGGAACATAATTACGACGACTACAAAAACATCGACGCCAGGGGAAAAATCGTCCTGGTAATGCGTCATGAACCAGGTGAGAATACCGATTCAAGTCCCTTCGATGGCCGGAAAATTTCAAAACACGGGACTTTCCTGGCTAAAATCCTAAACGCCCAGGCGCACGGCGCAGTTGGAATCCTATTTGTCACCGATCCTTTGAACCATCAAGACCTTTCAGTCTCCAGCGGAGGTTTCCTGAGCGGCACCAATTGGGCTTCGCTGAGAGAAAAACATATGAAAGATGATGAAGACTTTAAGTATATGAAATTTGAAAAACGTATGAAAATCGTAGGCGATGATTTCGGCGTGAAAATTCCTGCCGTACAGATCGATGGGAGACTGGCCGAGTCGTTCTTTGGTGAGAACTACTCCCTGCGCCGCCTCCAGGAAGAGATCGACAAAACCCTGAAACCCCGTTCTTTTGCTCTTGTCGGGAAAAAAATATTCCTGGGGGTCCAATTCGAAGTCAAACCCGTTGACGCTCATAACATTGTGGGCAAAGTAGAGGGCAGCGATCCGGCATTAAAAGATGAAGTCGTGATCGTGGGCGCCCATTACGACCATGAAGGCAAAGATAACCACGGCGACGTTTACGGCGGCGCAAACGACAACGCCTCAGGGTCTGCCGCTGTCCTGGAAATAGCCCGCGCTTTCCGGGAATTGGAACCCAAACCCAAACGCACCATTCTCTTTATCCTTTTTACCGCCGAAGAAAAAGGCTTGCTGGGTTCGCGGTATTACGCGGCTAATCCCCTGTTCCCCCTTGGAAAAACAGTGGCCATGATCAACATGGATATGATAGGCCGGAACAACCTGGACCAACTGAGCGTCGTGGGAAAATACCAGTACCCCCAATTGTACAAAATTGCCGAGGACATCAACAAAAATACCGCTAATTTTGAATTGAATTCCAACGTGGATGCATTTATCCGGAATTCCGACCACTTCCCCTTTATGCGCAAAAAAATCCCGTCCCTGTTTTTCAACTCCGGGGAACATGACGATCTTCATACCCCCAGGGATACCGTCGAACTTATCGATGTGGAAAAGACGGAAAAAGCGGCGCAGCTTGTTTTTCTTACTCTCTGGGAAATCGCCAACTTGCCCCCCGGTGCACAGGCCCAGTTGGGATTGACTAAATAGCATGAACATGGAAAACGGATAACGGAGGATAACATGAAGAAAAGTATATTAATTATAATGATAATGTTTTTAATATCGTTGGCCCACTGGTCGCAGGGCGCCCAGGACTCGCAGGCTGCGAAAGAGATCGTCGATAAATGTATCGCTGCGTTGGGCGGGGAAGAGGCCGTCAAAAAACAACTGGATTTCAGCGCCGAGGGACAATTCAAAATCTCGATGCGCATGATGGAGCTTTCCGGCGAGGCTAAATGGATATTTAAAGCCCCCAAATCCTGGAATAAATTCAAGGTATCTATTGCGGGAACCGAGGTCACCCAGACCCAGGCCTATGACGGCAAGAGCGCCTGGATGGAACGGATGGGGACCCTGGCGGATCAACCGGCGCTCAACAGCGAATCCGACCTGGCCCACAACATCGGCCTGCTGATAGAAAAGAATGCCTCTTTCTCCCTGGCCAAAGAGACCGAAATCGAAGGTAAAAAAGTCGTGGGCATCAACGTGGAATTCAATGGCAAAAAAACCATCTTTTTCATCGACAGGGAAACCTTCCTGCCGCTGGAAATAGTATTTGAAGACTACTATTTTGGAGAAACCGCGACCCGGGAACTGCTGGAAAAGAGAATCCGCTGCCTTGAGTATAAAAACATCACGGGTGTGATGTTTCCAATGAAATCAGTTTACTTCCTGAAAGGGAAAAGGTTATTGGAATTGACTTTCGATAAAGTAGTGTTTAACCAGAAAGTCTTGGCTGACATTTTTGCCCGCCCCGACCAGGCACTTGATTTGAGATATATGGAAGAAATGGTTAATTAAGGGCCCAATGATCAGGGATCAGGCGTTATGAAATTGCAAGATTTTTATTTTGACTTGCCCGAAGATCGAATTGCGCGGTTTCCCGCGGAAAAACGGGATGAGTCACGTTTGCTGGTGGTGGAGAGAAAAAGCGGGCATATCTCCCACCACCGGTTCAAAGATATTGTCGGTATGGTTGGTACGGATGATTTCCTGGTGGTCAACAATTCCAAAGTCATCCCGGTTAAATTATTCGGGAAAATAGGGGTTGCCAAAGTTGAACTGCTGATTACCAAAATCGATAGGGAAAACAATCAAGTCGAGGCCCTGACGCTTCCGGCAAAGAAGTTCAAACTCGGAGCCCGGGTGGAATTGGGAAACCAACTGTACGGCGAGGTAGTGGGGGCAGGTTCCAGGGGCAGGCGGGGATTGACGTTCAATAGATCTGTCGATGAGGTGCTCAATGTCGGTTTTGCCCCCCTGCCCCCCTATATCAAACGAAAAGCCGATGAAGCCAGGGAGTTTAGAGATTTTGACCTGGAAAGGTATCAGACGGTTTATTCGAAAAGCCCGGGTTCCATTGCCGCGCCAACCGCCGGGCTGCATTTTACCCCGGGAATCATCGCTGAAATTAAAAAGAAAACCGAAATCATCGAGATCACCCTTAATGTGGGTGAGGCGACTTTTCAAAAGATAGAGGTAGAAGATATATCCCGGCATCGCATGGGGCGGGAGTATATCACCATAACACAGCAGGACCGGGAGCGTATCCGGCGGTTGAAGGAAACGAAACATCTAATCGCCGTAGGTACGACGTCGGTTCGTTCGTTGGAGACGTATGCGTTGCAAGAGTCCGAGGAAGAGACGTTTTATTCCGAGATATTTATTTCGCCGGGGTTTCGGTTCCGGATGGTGGATAAGTTGATTACCAATTTTCATTTGCCCGAATCCAGTCTCTTTATCCTGACAGCGGCTTTCGGTGGGCTTGAATTAATGAAAGAAGCGTATCGGGTGGCAATCGACAATGGTTACCGCTTTTTTTCGTATGGCGATGCCATGTTTATTATATGAAATCCCAGGAGACCTGAGGTACCTCTCTCTTTTTATCTTAAGAAGTCAGTAACGAGGAGAGAGGGTGGGGCTTTAAAACTTTTACATACCCTTCCTCAGAATACTCTAAAATTTTTTTGTCGAAAGTTATCAATGTGCCATTGAGTATGCGAGCCGAAGCGACAATCATGCGGTCGGCAGGGTCACCATGAAAATTACCAGGAAGATTTACACTATCGTAAGCTATATCCGGGGTTAACGGGCATAAAGTGGTTCCTGGAGCTGAGAGGGCTTTGTTAATCCAGTCCAATGTATTGCCCTCTAACTTAATACGATTTTTAGAAACCAGCATGGATACTTCCCATGTACATATAGCAGGGATTATTAGCGATTTTTTCCTGCCTGCATTATTGATTGCAGCCAAGAAACCTAAATTTCTAATTTTGGGGTCCCCGTTTATAAGCCAGAGCCAGATATGAGTATCTAAGATTAGCATCGTCGGATTAAAATTCAGCTTCCCATTTTTCATCGATGGGGTCTATGATATTACCATTTATTTTTACCGAACCTTTCATATACCCGAACAACGATACCGGGTCTTCATCATCATCTTCATAAGGAACCAATTTCGCCACTGGAGTGCCTTCCTGGGTAATGATGACTTCTTCATGATCCTCTTTTACGTGTTCCATTACTTCGATGCATTTTGTTTTAAATTCAACTGCTGTCATTTCCATGTCCAATTACCTCGTAACCGTTATATACCACGATATCTTTTACTTGTCAATAAGGAAAGAAAAAAAGGAAGGGGGCGCAGCCCCCTCCCCTTATTTAGTATACCGGTCGATGACCTGGCTGATGGACCTCTGGCACACCGGGCAGAATGTTAAATCACGCGTAAACATAATACAATTAATGGCGGAACGGTACATCCCTTTGGGCAAATACGCCGCCCCTTCAAAGGCCCCGGCCATTCCTGAGTATTTCATTTTGGAAAACATTTCGATTTCCTTTTCCTTTTCTTTTTGAAAAAGCGCTTCCATTTCTTCTTCTTTGGCCCGGGTTTCTCTTAAATGCTGTCTCTCTTTTTGGATAACCATACTGTAAGCCTCGAAAGTCTCTTTATCCCACGGCGTAGGAATCGGGGTGCCGGGTTTTACCAGGTCTTTCCATTTGAAATTATCTTTATCCAGCAGGGCCGTAACATTCGGTTCCCAGGGTTCTACGGTTACTTTGCTGTCCAATTCGTAGGAAACCTGGGAGGTATAATACTCATCGGCCAACCCGGCGAAATGATGCCCGAACTCATGGATAATGAGATAATCGGAAAAAGCATTATCGGCAGCCAATGACGCATATAATCCGTAAATACCACCGCCGCCGTAGGTCCTTTCATTGATTAAAATGACCATGGCTTCATAAGGAACGGCGGAAGCAATGTCCCGCACGGTTCGGTTATCATAGGTCAGGGCGTAGCGCTCGGAATCGAAACTGCTGTAATGAACCGATAAAGGGGTACGTTTAAAGACGCCGAAATGGGGGCGGCTGACGCCGGAAACCGACGCAGGGGTTTCCACGGCCCGGACGTTGAAATCGGTTTTCCTGGATTTGTAAGGTTCTACGTTGAACATAGCGCCTATCAGGCGTTGGGCATCGCCGCGGAATTTTTGCATTTCTTCTTTGGTATACCCGTCGCCCAGGACAACGATATCCACTTTTTTATCGGTTGGGCCGTTTTCCATAATGGTAAATATATTATTGGTATGAATCAAATCCGCTGGAGTCACGCGGCGTGAACCCGGGTCGATTTCAGTATTCCATATTTCAACAAACCGATTTTGATTGTCCCTTTTTTTCATTACCATCTTTAAGGTCTTTTTAGGCCAGGGGAACCGTATGGATTCGTGGAAAGCGCCCCACTCTTTTTTGGCTTCGCCCGTGGTTTGCCATTCCCCGAAGATGCTGGCAAATCCTTCTGAGAAGAGAAGTGCATTGTTCTCTTTCGCGATAATTTCGAATTGGTACAACCCCAGGTTTAAGTCATCGATGAGCCTGGTTTTGCCGCCCGCCCATTTTCCATCGGAGACGATCCGATCGATTGCAAAGTGTTCCTGGTCGGAATTCCCGGAATGGAAATAATCGAGGCGCATGGTTTTGTCTTCAAAATGGGCGGTGAACGGGATATTCCCGCTGTCGGCCCCCTGGATATGGGTGAAAGGTATGGTCATCATTACCCCCAAACATAGGATATAAAAAATTCTTTTTTTCATGGATACGGTATTGAGTGTCATTGAATAACTCCTTTTGTTTTTTTGTGAGATTGAATTATAGCTGAATTAATAGGGAATTACAATCGTATAAAAAAAAACGTTAAATAAAAATTTTAGGAGGGTCCAGGGGACCCTTTTACAAAAGGGTCCCCTGGTCGTCGAAGACAATATTCACTAACGAATTTTGGGCCTTGTAATTTTTTAAGATTTCGTCTAAAATACCCGGAGGAGGTAAACGTGTCAAACCAACAAACTGCAGCGCTAAATGAACCTGGGAAACTGAAATGGTTTGTCCTGGGTGATATTAATGGATTTTTTGGGCTCATGTTCGACAACATGACTGTGCTTTCATTCCTGGCGGGAATACTGATCTTCGGGTTCCAGTTTCCTGCTGAAATTGTTTATAAAAGGATGTTTCCCGGTACTGCTTTCGGCGTTCTTTTCGGCGATCTGGTATATACCTGGATGGCTATTCGCCTGGCGAAGAAAACCAATAACCCCCGTGTTACCGCCATGCCATTGGGGCTGGATACACCTTCCACCATCGGTATTGCCCTGGCTGTTTTGGGCCCGGCTTTCCTGGCCCTGAAAGCCAGAGGCATGTCGCCTGACGACGCCGCCATGATGACCTGGTATATCGGTATGGCTACCATGGTTATGATCGGTATCGTGAAAATTATTTTTTCTTTTATCGGTCAATGGGTGCAAAAGGTTGTGCCCCAGGCCGGGCTTCTCGGTTCCCTGGCCGGTATCGGGTTGGTGCTCCTGGGTTTTATTCCCCTGGTGGAGATTTTCGGTATGCCCCTGGTTGGCATGATTGCCCTGGGTCTTATCCTGTACACGCTGGTGGCCCGCATCAAACTTCCTAAAAATTTACCCGGGGTATTTATCGCCGTCGCATTGGGCACGGTTCTTTACTATATCCTGGGGCCCATGGGATTGGTGGGCGGAACTTACACAGCGCCTTCCGGCGTTCTTCATTTCGGGTTGCCTATCCCTACGCTGGGATTCCTCAAAGGATTCATCGAAGCACTAAAGTACCTACCTATTGCAATACCTTTTGGAATCCTCACGGTGGTCGGTGGGATAAACGTAACGGAAAGCGCCCGCGTAGCTGGCGACAATTTCAAAACCAGGGATATCCTGCTTACCGAAGCTGTTGCCACCCTCCTGGCCGGCGTTTGCGGCGGCGTGGCCCAGTCTACTCCTTACATTGGCCTACCGGCTTATAGACACATGGGCAGCCGCGCTGGTTATACGTTATTGACTGGTTTGTTTATCGGTTTGGGCGGCATATTCGGGTATGTGGGCTACATCGTGGAACTGATTCCCCGGGCGGTAATTGCGCCCATTTTGATTTTCGTGGCCTTAGACATTATGTGCCAGGCGTTTATGGCCTGTCCGGCCAGGCACGCGCCAGCCGTGGCTTTCGCTTACTTCCCTACAGTGGCGCGGCTTATCCAGATCAAGCTTTCCAACCCGGAATTTGTGCCCCTGGCAACGTTTACAGCGCTCCTGGCTGCCCCGGGAAAAGCGCTCCCGGAATTACTGGTTACAGTAGCCCTGGGAAACGGGTTTATTCTAACGGCCATGTTATGGGGCGCTTTCATGGCGGAATTGATTGACCGGAACTTGAAAAAGGCTTCTTTGTATCTCTGGATTTGTGCGGTGTTTTCCTTTTTCGGTATTATTCATTCGGCTATTCC
>JAUPLE010000122.1 GCA_030837085.1 Acidobacteriota bacterium
AGGAAAAGACCGGGTTTTTACCGGGGCTGCTGAAAACTGAGAAAGAGATTTTTGCAGAGACGGCGCAATTTTTAAAAACTTCGCATGCTGGAGAGGAGTTAAGGGCATTCCAGGAAAAGATGGCGCAAAAGGCGCAGATGGCACTGGAGTTAATCAAACCTATAAGAGAATAAGTTCTGCCACCAAGGCACCAAGACACCAAGGTTTTTTTCTTTATCGCTTGACCTCTTGACATTTCTTCATATTTAGGTTATCGTAACCTGGGTTACGGTAACATAGGTTGCGATATTTCCAGACCTTCCGAAAGATTTTGCAAGGCCCCGGGTAGTTCTACAATAGGGAGTAAAAATAAGGGGACAGGGCAATTCTCATCCCCATGCCGGGGGTCCCAGTTTGTAGGACTGGACCGGAAGAGTTTTCCGGCCTTCCCAATGGTTAATAAGATTTTGTTGATTTAAAAGGTTCCAATACTTTGCTGTCTACCCAATAGATATCCCAATCCCTGGTAAAGAACAAGAATTTTCCATCCGGGGTTACCATGGGAAAGCCGGCCCCATCGTTTCCGTTTATTGTTCTTCCCATATATTGGGGAGTGGTCCAGTTATTGTTGGCGGTACGAAAACTGATAAAAAGTCCCCGTTGGACCTGGGGATTCATACCGGGATTGGACTCGACGATGAGATAACTTCCGTCCGAAGCAATAAAGGGGTGTGTCTCCTGGGCGTCGGTATTAATCACCGCCGGCAGCGGTTCCCGTGGGGAGAAAACTCCCTCCCTGAAACGTGATTGAAAAATGTCCCCGCCCCCTTTGCCATACCCTGCAAAATATATGGTCCCGTCGTTGGCAGCACTGGCGCAAAATTCACGACCATCCGAATTGACATTGGGGCCGGCATTGCGTAGTTCAGACCAACCTTTTTCAGTCCAATCCATAAACCAGATATCGGTAGGTCTGATTTGGCTGTCAGGGGGGAGTGGACGAGTACTGCCGAAAAAGAGACGCCGGCCGTCTGGTGTGATCATGGGTTCGATATCATCATATTCGCCGGAAAATGGCGCGGGCCGCGGTGCTGACCAAGCCCCCCCTTCTTTTTCCTGCCTCATATAGTAAATATAGTTTAAACTGAATTCGTCACCCTCTTTCCTGGTAAAATAAAAATGCTTTTTATCAGGAGAAAATGTACAGCCAAATTCGATATAACCGGTGCTCACAATCCCGGGTGCAAAAATCTCAGGCACTAAACCGGGTTTATCCTGTCCTAAATATTCACCCTGGAACCGGGGTTTTTCATAAAAACCTTCACGGTACGATTCATTCTTTGTCATTTGCCCATGGATGTCCCATTCAATCCACTTCCCATGGAATTGTCCCTCTTTATATTCTACTTCGCTCTCCTTTTGACCGCTCTCAAAAAAGCGAACCCATAGACCGTGTTCTTTACCTTGTTTATACTCTCCTACTAGTTTTTTTTTGCCATTTTTATAATACACTGTTATGGGGCCATGAAGAAAATTCTGGGCAAAGTTACCCTCGGCGGAAACCTGGCCATCCTCGTACCATTGGGTCCGTTTTCCGTGTTTCTGACCTTGCCGGTATTCTTGTTGGAATTCTTTTTTGCCGTTCATATAAAATCCGCTGGTTTTACCATGTAGTTTCCCCTCTTTAAACTCTTTCACCAGTTTTTTACTGCCGTCTTTGTAATACTCAACCTGCCGTTCCACTTTTCCACATGCCGCGGCGCTTATGAAGATAAAGAATATTGCAATATATTGACCGTATACTTTCATGTTAAACCTTCCTTTAAAACGTATCCGGGATTTTTTCTGTTTTCCCACGCAATTATACGATACCAAAAAAAAATAATCCAGGGCAGGTGTATTATGGGCATAGGTGCGGGCGTTGCCGCGCCGCCGCGCCGCATGTTTGACAATACATATAAAAGTGTGATATGGTTTTTCTCTTGATTAATAATATTTGCAGGAGGAAAAAGACATGAGAAAACATGGATTATTACTGTTAATATTGCTTGCCGGCATCCAGGTACTGGTCGCCGAAGTCATCTCTGTTCCGGGACTGGGGAAACCGGATTCTTTGACGCTGTTCAAAGACCGCCTCTATATCACTGACCAGGAAAAGGTCCAAATCTATTCACTTCAAGGTTCAAAACCGGTATTGATAAAAACCTTTGGCAGGGCTGGGGAAGGGCCCGCGGAATTCAAAGTTTCTGCCATCGACAGGATCGGGTTGAGAATCATTGTCCGCGAAGAAAATATCCTGGTCAACAGTTGGGGTAAACTTTCAACATTTTCCAAAGATGGGACCTTTATCGAGGAAAAAAAGGTCCTGTTGACCCCCCATGCCCAATTTTTGAAACCCGTGGGAAACAAATATGTCGGGTACATCCGCGCCAACCTGGATAATGTCAATTATTTTTTTGTCCATTTCTTTGATCCCATTACCTTGCAAAAAGAGAAAGAGATCTGTCGCATGATAGGTTATATAGCAAATAATTCCATAGATATCATGTGGTTCGCCCTGTTATTTAAAAATGATACCAGGAGGGGCCCGATTTACCAGGTATGCAACGACAGGCTATTCGTCGTAGGAGATGATTGCCGAATTTTTATTTACGACCAACAGGGCAAAGAATTCCGCTCTTTTTCCGTCCATGATTATGAGAAACTGGAAATCACCGAGGATTTTAAAAAAGAGGTAATGGCATACCTGGAAAAACGGGCGCCCAATATTTTCAGAAACGCTAAACGAAACGGCCATTTCCCACGGTATCTCCCTTTACGGTCTTTCCGGGTTGACGACGGGAAACTCTATGTCCAGACCTTTAAGCGTGAAAAAGAAAAAAGTGAATTTTATATCTTTGACCTGGATGGGAAATTAATACGCAAGGTAATGGCGCCCATCCGAGAAGCTGAGTTCCTGGTGGATTATCCTTTTACCATTGCCAATGGGAAAATTTACCAGGTAACTGAAAACGAGGATACGGAAGAGTGGGAACTTCATATCGATAACATTTAATCCCGCTTCAACGTTAATAAATATAAACTACGGAGGAATCTTATGTCATTCAATAAAGTGTTACTTGCAGGAGTTATAATAACCCTTATGGTCTTGCCTTGCCTGGCCGATTCGGTTGAAGGCCTTCCCCTTCATATACAAAAAATCACCGCTAACGTCATCCGCCTCTGGGTGGGAAACTATATCGGATCAACCGCTGTTTCCGCCATTGCCACACAAAAAGGCATTGTGGTGATCGATAGCACCGACATCCCTAAAGTGGATCAAGCGTTCAGAAAGATTATTGAGAAGGAGTTCGGCCGAAACGATTTCAAATACCTCATAAATACCCATGGTCACAGGGATCATACCACAGGTAATGGCGTATATAGTGATTGCCAGATCATCGCCCATGAAAGCGCCGCTGAAATGATAAAAGAGAATTTCAACTATATCCCCCAGCGCATTGAGCGCAATAACGGGGATATTCAGCGGCTGAAAAATGAAATCGAATCCGGGAAATTAAACGATGAACAAAAGGCCACCGTCAATGAACGGTTAATTGAAGACACCTTATACGGGGAATTCCTGGAATCATCTCCCCAACCCGTCTTTCCCACCAAAACTTTCAGGGATAAACTCGTCCTGGACTGCGGCGATGTTACCTTTGAGTTGTACCAGGGCGGCGGGACTCACACCCAAAGCGACATCTTCATCCTGGTTCCGCAAAAAGGCGTTTTATTCACCGGGGACATCCTCGCTACATTTGGGGTCCTTTCCGGTACGGCCGCGGATTATCCGGTGCTGCAGAAAAACTGGAAATCCTTGATCGACCGCAAAAATGAAATCACCTATTACATTCCCGGCCACTGGAAGAGCGAATTGACCTTTAAAGAGTTCCAGGATCGTTTTAATTATGTCAATGCCCTTCTGACGGATGTAAAAGCCCTGGCTGACACCGGGGGGAATTTGGACCGGTTTATTGCAGACTACACCTTGAAAAACAAGTTTCCCTATCTGGTGGATAGCCCCGGCGTTACGGACATGGGGCACTGGCTGTCCATTGATCATCTCTATTCCATCTATTCCGGTAAAGTATCCTTTGGTAATGCACTGGAGCAATTGATCTGGGATAATAATTTCAGCGCCGGTTTTGATAAACTGAAAGAGGATTTATTAAAAGCGAAGGACAGGTATTTCTATGTGGAGACGGATATCAACCGCCTGGGCTATACCCTGCTGCAACAGCAGAAGTATGATGACGCCATTAAGTTATTCGAATTAAACGTTGAACTGCACCCCGCCTCCTGGAATGCCTATTACAGCCTCGCCGAAGCTTATTACAAGAAAGGCGACAAAGTAAAAGCCCTCGAACTCTTTAAGAAATCGCTGGCACTGAACGCCCAAAACGAAAACGGCAAGAAATTCATTGCCCAGATTGAGAAAGAGATTAAATAATCCCTTGCCTAAAAAATTATTTCATAAAACAGGTCCGATTTCTTGCATATGATTCTCCCATGGTTAGGTTTTAGTTGTTGTTTCCCCGACCTTTCATGCCAGTTGTCCGTGTTTGTCCGTGTTCGTCGCCTGTCTGTGGCTAAGTTTTTATTAGCAGCTAATTATAACAGTGGAAATTTTATAAGTTTCTTTAGGATTTTGATGGACTTCACGGCATTCTTCACATTGTGAACCCGGATGATGTTAGCCCCATTCAAAATGGCAATCAAATCGGCGGTAACACTTTCAATCTCCCGCTCCTTGGGATTCTCTTCCCCGGCAATTTTTCCCAAAAAGGATTTCCTGGAGATGCCTATTAATATGGGCAAATCAAACTCCTTAAACTCCCTCAAATGCTTGATGATCTCTATATTATCTTCCACCCGCTTGCCAAAGCCGATACCGGGATCGATGATGATCTTTTCTTTCTTGATCCCCTTTGAATAGGCGTAATCGATACGATTTTCGAAATATTGTTTTAATTCCGGGATCACATTCCGGTAAAAAGGGTCTTTTTGCATGGTCTCGGGCGATCCCTTGATATGCATTAATACCACCGGTACATCCAGGGCGGCGATGGTCTCGGCCATATTTTCACAGAAATCCAGGCCCGAGATATCGTTGACGATATCCGCCCCGCCATCCAGCACCGCGGCGCGGGCCACCGGCGCTTTATACGTGTCCACGGATACCAGGACTTCAAATCGAGTTTTAATGGCTTCTATCACGGGCAGCACACGGTCGATTTCCTGCTCCGTGCTGACGGTCTGGGCGCCGGGCCGCGTACTCTCGCCGCCCACATCGATGATGGCGGCCCCATCCTTTACCATTTGCTCGGCCTGCCTTAACGCCGCTTCATTGGTAAGAAAATCCCCGCCATCGGAAAAAGAATCCGGGGTAATATTAATGATTCCCATAACCACCGGCTCTTCTAATTCTAAAAATTCATTGCGTAAATATAGGTTCATTATATTCTTTCCAACCGGTCCTCTTCCACCCATCCGGCCACCTGCGCCGAGGCGGAAACCTGGACCCAACTCCTGCTTTTTTCAATGATCTTTACCTTCAACCCCGGGTTCACTTTAAATAGGATGGTGTTGCTTTCCCCTGGGCCGCTGCGAAGCTCGCTGTCGGCTTTGACGATTACGGCCGTGTTCCGCAGTTCCTGCTTCCCTGTTCGATAGATATGGTAACCGCCAATCACCAGCACGATGACCAATGAAAAGGAAACGCCGTAAAGCCGGAACCGGCTCTTACCTTTTTTTATTAGCAGGAAGATAAAGGCGTTTAAGATAACCACCACGATTAACAGGATCACGGAGAGCACGTTTAATGAGATTACGGATTCGATGCGCAGCGCCAACCGCGTGAGAAAATCGGGTCGCTCTTCCTCTATCTTATCGCTAAACTGTTTGTCTACGATATCGATATTTTTTTGAATGGAGGCTTCAAAAGGATTTAAACGTTCGGCTTTCAGATAATAAATCTTGGCTTTGACGAAATTATTCATTTTAAAGTAACAGTTGCCCATGTTGTAAAAGAGTTTCCAGTGGGACACGGACCTTTCAATGTCCTGGTAAGCGGCCAGGGCCTCTGTATATTTTGCCTCCTCGTACAACTGCCCGGCCTTATTGAAACGGTCCTGGAAATTATCCCCGGCGGCAAAAAGTTGCCTGCCCCCGGTTACGGTTATCGCTAACAAAATCAATATTGAAATAATTATAAATCGCTTTTTCATTTTATCCTGCCGTCGATTCGTTTTAAAATCTCGATTAATTGATTCACATCATGCGTCAAAGCGCCCAATGCGTCCAATGCGCCCGGGGTGCCTGCGGTTCCCGCGGTTTCTTGGGGAGCGAAACGGGATAACTCCGATGCGGATTTTATCCGGATAAACATCTTGATATCATTGTCAGTCACGTGATGCTTACTGAGAAGCGCCTCGATGCTGTAATTATTGATTTCCGATAACCCCAGCCCGGCTTTTTCTTTTAAATAATCCTCCAGGATGGGCGAAATCTGTCCATATTCATTTACCTGGCTCAAACGCTGGATGGTCCGGTTTAGCAATCTCTTTTTCAGCAGGGCGGGATGCCGGGCCACGTACCGGTCGAATACGAAAAGTTTCAACAAGAATAACAAATTGAGGATAAATAAGATCGCCAATAGGAAGTTAAAGAGTCCGGTTTTGTAAAAGTAATCTTCCTGGTGGTAAATTTCGCCTTTCTTTATGAAATCAATATCCTCGCCTTTTTTAATAATTTCGCCCTGGGGCAGGGTAACGCCGGCTTCCTGTTTCTCTTTGACCCCCACCACGTTAATGGAAAAGGTGCTGCTTTTGTGCGTCACCACAATCCCGGCATCAGGATTAAAGTATTTTAACTCCAGCGCGGGAAAAGAAATAAGCCCGGTTTTTTTAAAGGACACGGGTAATTCGGCTTCCGCCGTACCGGATACGGTGTTTTGATTGAAATCATTATTGCGGGAGATTTTGGCTGGATAGATTTTGTAATAATCCGTATTTTCGAATTGGGGGATTTCCACGGTTTTTATATTGCCTTTCCTGGCCGTCACTTTGACACGTAAGGTTAATATATCATTGACATCCACTTCTTTTTTATCAGGGATTACTTCGAAAGTAAAATCGCCCACGGGCAAACCCAATGCCTGCTGGGGCAATTCGCTTACCTGGAGATTGATTTCCGGTGTGGATCTGATGATCGGGCGGGCGTTGGCAAACACGGAAAAT
>JAUPLE010000016.1 GCA_030837085.1 Acidobacteriota bacterium
AGTTTATAAAATTTCGAAAGGTTTTCAAATCTGACAGCCGTATCCGTCATATGATACCTTTAGATAGGATACTGCCACTACCTAACCGGTAGGTATGGCATGAACCGGGACAATATTTTATAGTACTCATATTTTTTTAATTCAAACATATCTTCAACTTTGCACCAGTAATTATACCACATGGACACTCGTTTGAATAGCAAGGATTTGTAATGATATGAAGCGGCCATGAAAGAAATGGCCTTTAGCGGGAAATGGGAACCGTTAATCGGTAGGGTAAAAAGAAAGAATCGGCGCCGGGAAAGATCAAGACAATCAAAGAAGAAGCGGAATCCCAGTTAAATAAATGCAGCCGGGATGAGAAGTTGCAAAAAGCCATAGGGCAAACCACACTAAAAAAGATCGTATTGATTTTCAGTGGAACCCGGTTGGCCTATCATGGGGAAATATAATACGGCGCACACTTCATAGCCCCAGGGTGACAGCGAACTGTCATGATTGCCTTTCCCGGTCATCATGGGATGCGCATCATGGTTATGCCCCATAGTTAAAAAATTCCCGATTCCTCACGGTGAACTGCCTGGAATGCAAGATGTTCATCGAGAAAAAAAGAAACCTTGTAACATTCCGGGTGTTTCATAGTTGAAAGATCGAACTCTTTAATTCCCGGAGGACAGAAATTTTTTTCTTCCCATAGATATTGTTTATTCGTTTGACACTCTTCAATCTCTAACCTGGCGCTAAAAGAAGCTGAAGGCCGTTGATTAAATTCAAAAATAATTCTTTCAGAGCTTAATTTAACCTCTTTAATGTAAACCCATTCACAAAAAAAAAGAAAAGCCTTTTGGTCGATACGGATTTTACCACTCCATTTACCCTGGACATTCTCCGGCAATCGATGGATAAGAGTTTGATATTCGGCGTTTGAACGGCAACAAATGAATTCCAAAAATGACAGGCCCAAAGAATCGCGAATGAGAACCTCCGCATGCCGATGAAATTTAATTTTATTTTGTTCAGCTTCATTTAACCGTGAAAACCCTTTATCGTGATAAATAAACTCGAAAGGGAGCTTTAGATAGAAATCGACGGAATTATCGACTTCCACGCCTTGGGCGCACAGATTACCGTTGCTGATATAAGTTGACTCCAATACAAGAACTTTAAAAGCATCGAAAACCAGCATAACGGGAATCGGGCAATGAGCGTCTAACGTCATTTCGTTTTTAGAACGAATTCCTTCATTACGATATTGAGTCGGGGTCTTTGGCCTAAAATATAATCTCACATAATTTTTCCACTCTTGTGGTGTATGTTCAATAATATGCGGGCTGGCTATATCGATCGATGAAATTTTTTTTTCTTTTAACAGTTCCCGTGACAATAAAGCTCCCCCGGTTAAAATATTTATTACATTGGATAGTTCCGTAAAATGGAAAAGATAACGGGGCCATATCTTTTGTACTGGAGTGAGCCAATTTTGTTTTTCTAATGTTTTTATATGTTCCTGGATTTTTTCGTACCCGGGTTTATACATATGACTCATACGGCACTTAATCGTTCGAGCCTGTTGTTAAAAAGTGGCGAGGAATTTGCGGGCCGGGGGAAAAACTGGAGCCCCCTGTCCAGCATCGGCTTTAATTCCCGATACCCTTTTGAAATGCCTATTTCCCTGCAATACGGGAGTTCAGCAAATATTGCCAATGCATAATCCTGGGAGCGATCGACAATCGGCGGCATTACCGCCGGAAAAACAAATCCATAGGACCGTAAAGTCTTCCAGAGGTTCAATAATGCTTCGTAATAAATATTTTCACTCCCATCGGCCCAAACTACCCGGAGATATTCCTCTTCTCCATCTTTTGAATAACTGACCTGGAACGGGATTTTTCTATAGAAAGATAATAGTTCCTTTTTTTTATCGATAAGTGTTTTCACATCTTCCCAAACTTCTTGAAAGCTCAAACTTTCCGGCTCCGATCTTAACCAGGTCAAAATCGATTTAGTATCGCGGTGCTCCGGTAAAAAAGTATTTTTGGCGTAAATATAGATAAAAATTTCTATTGATCTTGAAAGTGGCTTCAGGTACTTTTCCATTAAAGGTCGTACCTGTTTTTCCCAATTCAATTCACCGTTCCCACAACCCAGCGCGGGAAAAGCTATATTGGTTATTCCTTTCTCCGCATAGCCCTTTACGAAAGCTTGCAGTCCCTTTTCTATATACTCAATCCGTGATGGTTCTCTCCATGTGGTTTTGGTGGGAAAATTTAAAATCCATTTGAATGTAGTCTTGTATAACCATAATTTACCTACTGTTAATTGCTTAGTCTCACACAGGCGTTGATATTCCTTGAACATTTCCGGGTAAATTATTTTGAATTCTTTCGCAATCCCCTTTCCCATAACACCTACGGTATTGACCGTATTTACAAGTACGTGAGCCGGGCTTTCAAAAAGATTTCCAATGACGTAAGTTAACATGCCGCTACTCCTCAAAATAATCCGTTATTACCTTTTTGTAATGTAACAGAAAATGATATAAATTTCAAGTGCGGGCGGGGAAAAATTTCTTTAAATTATAGAGTTGATAGAGATGATCCGGCAGCCAGTGATTTTTATAAATCCGGGAAAATCAACGTAACCATGAAATAATTGGCGGGCACAATGCCGTCGGCAGTATTGGCAACATCGCCAGGCTGATGAATCAAAAGCCCTATCTTATCCAGCGAGCCACGACTCTTTCCCAGGATATCGAGAATCCTGGCCGGGATTTCCCGCGCATCATACGATGTATAATTAAATATCCTTATCTCCACTTTTCCTTTGACCGTCTTATTATAAAAAGCGTTTAACTGCGCCCGGTACATTTTTTCCCAGGCCGCGGCGTCTGTTGCCGGTGCGGGAAACGATTCGGCGGTAAACCGCCTGTCCAATGTCAATGATCCAAGTTCATTTTCTTTCCGGACACGGTTGATCTCTTCCAGGAATTCCAGTTTGAATGTCTCCGGCGTCAAATTCGCCTGGAGCCCTTCCACAAAAAGAATGGACACGGAATACGCTCCCCCAGGAAACGCCGCGTTCGTGATCCGGCTGACCCCAATGGCCGCCCCACTATACTTCCGCGCGGTAAATTCCTTTGCCAATGCCTCCTTTATTTTTTCCAGGTCCGGGCCGATCACATTGAGAGCCTGGATTCTTCCCCATTGGTCCGGTAATTTGTTTAAATATGAATCTAAGTTTTCATTTCGGGCCGACATCACCGAAGCTGTCCGCGCATACGGTTTCAATTGAGAATAAAAAACCAACGGAACGCCGAAAACCTGCCGGTACCTGGACGAGGCATCCTGCTCCAGCAGGGATTCGACTTCCTCTTCCTTTAATAACGTATAGACCTGGGCAAACTCTTCCGTAACATAGAATTTCTTGTTGGAACAAACAATTTTAATGCCGCAGTGTGTGAAATCCGGGTCCAGGATATTTTGCCGGTGACCGGGACTGCTCATAAACCCCTCATGGATGAACTTGGCCTCCGAATCCTCACTGCAAGCTACATTTTCCCCGGACTTAATGAAAGCCAATCCAGCCTCCATGAGCCGCTCCTGGAGATTTTTGTAATTGGGAAACCGGTGACTCAGTTGACCCTCCGCCGCCATCTTTTGACTGTGCGCCAGCGCCGCATCATTCAATAGGGGATGAAACCGGAGCGGCTGACTCCCTTGTTCACTCCTTGCATTGTTCACTAACTCCAGCATCTCCTGCTCGATTTTTGCGAAATTGGAAACATCTCCCGCTTGCCCCTGGAGAAAAGGAAAGCATGAAACGATTATAAGGATGAGAATAGTTAGATGTCGCATTTTTATTTAATGTGCCTTCGGCGACCAAGCACCTTTTTATAAAAAGGTGCCTGGACCTCCAAAAATTTTTGCTTATCAAATCCCCCTGAAGATTACTTCTTCCCGTTTGAACCACTGGGCGCAAAAATAAAGCCCTGCCGCTGCTAATACAAACAGCGAAACATAAACCTCTACCAGTAACCCCGTTTGTATCGTCCCGGAAATGATCTCCTTCGTCGCCAACGAAACATTCAACACGGGAATCAACGCCGTAACCGCGGTCAATTTTATACCGGGAAAAAGGCCGATCATAACAGGAATAATCACCAGGATGTTCAAGGGCGTAACCATGCTCTGCGCCTCCTTGAAAGACCGCGCATATATGGAAACGGAAAGCAATAACGCGGCAAAAAAGACACATAAAGGAACCAGTAAGGACAATAATAACCCTATAGAGCGATATTCTATAATCCGAAACAACGCATCAAACATCTCCGGCGGAATTTCCTTGGCGCCCCTTAACGACATATACAACGCAAAGATCGCCACCAGGGCGCTGAAAATCCCGGCCAACGTTACCACCATGAATTTCCCGATTACAATCTGCAACCGGCTGGCTGGCGACGTCAACAACGTCTCGATCGTGGCCCGCTCTTTCTCCCCGGCAGCCAGATCAATGGCCGGGTACATGGCCCCAAGAAAACAAAAGAGAATAAAAAAGTAAGGCAAAAGCCCACCAATGGATTCCCCTATCTTCTCTTTCGCCGTCGAAAGATCATTAATATTAACCTTTAGCGGCTCAACGAACGCATGGTCCAATTCCAACTCCGTCAACCGGGCGTTCAACAACTCTTCCTTATACTCATTCAACACCGCATCGATGCGCTTTTTAGCAATGCTGTTTTCATTGGAAGCCTTATAATAGATCTGCACATCGCCGCTGCCTTTTTCTTGTACCTTTCGGTCGAAACCTTCCGCGAAGACCAAAACGAAATCCAACGTCTTCCCCTGGATCAAATCATTTATCTTATCCGCCTTTATATCTTCCTTAATAACCACATTTTTAATCTTCGCCAATTTCTCCCGGAAAACCTGGGCATTCCCTTCGGTTATAAGCCCCACCGTCAAAACCTTTTCCTCGGCTTTCCGGGTCTGAGACCGGCTAAGATTCATTGTAAGACTCATTACCAGGTAAATCAAGATAATAGGAAACACTACCATCATCATAATCGTCCGGCGGTCCCTCAGGGTATCCTTTAACTCTTTTTTAAAGATGGTTAATATACGTTTCATGCTTCACCTCCAACGCTGCCCACAATACGGATGAATTCATCCTCGATGGTCCTGGATTTCATTTGCTTGAGGAATTGCTCAAAGGTATCATTATAAAGAAGTTGTCCTTTATGGATGATGGCCAGGTCATCGCTCAATAAACTCACTTCGCCCATGATATGGGTGGAAAAGATAACTGTTTTGCCCTGTTCCTTGCAACCGCGGATCAACTGGATGATGCCGCGGGCCGTAATGACGTCCAGACCCACGGTGGGTTCATCGAAAATCACCACTTCCGGGTCATGGATCATGGTGCGGGCAATAGAAACTTTCTGCTTCATACCCGTGGAAAGTTTCCCGATCCTGCGGTTGGCGAATTCATCGATGCCCAGGAGTTTGAAAAGTTCCTGTTTCCGGCTGTTGAATTTTGCGTTATCCATACCGTGCAGGTCGGCGTAATATTTGATGATCTCGTTGGGGGTCAGGCGTTCGTACAAAGCGGTGGAACCGGTTAGAAAACCGATTTTGGCGCGAACTTGCCCGGCTTCTTTGACGGTATCGAACCCGGCGATAGTAATAGTACCCGAGGTGGGTTTGAGCATGGTGGCCATCATGCGCAGGGTGGTAGTTTTACCTGCGCCGTTGGGGCCGAGGAGAGTAAATATCCTGCCCGGGGTACAGGTAAAGCTCACATCCGCAACCGCCATCAGTGTATTGTGGGCATGGCCGCCCTCTATTTCCTGCTTTTGTTTGCGGGATAGTTTAAACTGTTTGCACAATTTGTCTACACGTATCATTGTTTATTCTCCATGATAGGATTTTATTAAAAAGTTACTCGATTTCTTGTGGGGCCAAAAAATGATCGAAACATTTCCGCTTATTGTAGTGGGCCATCCTGAGGCCGTTGTAATTAAATAAATGATTCGTCAGTAGGTCGAAGTAGTAGCCTACATGTTCCGGCCGGTGGGCGTCTGAAGCCATGGTGAAGGGAATATCTTTTTTTATGGCCATTGTAAGGATTTCCTGGGTGGGATACATTTCGCTAATTGGTTTCCTGAGTCCTGAAGTGTTCAATTCGATGCACATTTCTTTTTTCTTAATGGCATTGAGGACTTTTTCTACGTCTTCCCGGTTGGTGGCCAGGACAGGGAACCCGGGGCGCTTGATTATATCCAGGTGGCCGATGATATCGAAAAGGCCGGTTTCAATGCCTTTGAGCATGGCCTGGAAATAGTCGTGGTACTGTTGTGGAATAGTTGCTTCCGAGTACTCGTAATTGAACACCCATTGTTGGTTTTGCCAGTGCTTGATGAAATGAACGGACATGATGACCAGGTCGAAATGATAGCCGGCGAGGAATTCTTTTATATAGGTTTCGTTGCCTTCTACGTAATCCGCTTCGATGCCGGCCAGGATTGAAATCTCACGGTATTTCCGGTTCAGGATGGCGATCTTTTCCAGGTAAGGTTCCACTTCTTCAATGGCCATGCGGTGTTCGGCGTCTTCGCCATTGGGTAGGGGGATATGGTCGGTAAAGCAGATTTCGGGCAGGCCCTTTTCAATGGCGGCTAGTACGTACTCTTCCATTTCGCCGACGGCATGTTTACAAAGTGAAGTATGTATATGATAATCACGCATGAGATTAGAACATACCATAATTTGCACCAAGTGTCAACCGATTGATTGGTACATCGAGGTAGTGTTTAATCTGTGATAATCGCTGTAATGTGTAATCTGTGGACCAGGGACCAGGGACCAGGGACTAGCGCTTTTCCTTGAATGCTATTTATTATTCGCTAATGCCTGGAAACGGGGCGTCATCTTCTCTACAAAAGTATCTTTTTCTCTCACCACCAGGAAAACCGGTAGGTCTTCTTTTAACGCCAATTCATAACCTTTTCCCGGGCCCAATACATCGATGGCCGTGGCCATGGCGTCCGCCGTCGTACAGGAAGCATGAACTACGCTCACGGACGCGAGCTTGTGGGTGACTGGCCTGCCGGTGCCTGGATCAATGGTATGGGAATAACGAACTCCATCTTTCTCAAAATAGTTATGGTAATCTCCAGAGGTTGCCATGGAAGCGTTTTCCAGGAAAAGAACCTTTTGATAATCGGCTGAGCCGTCAGGGGAAGCAATGGCTACACGCCACGGCGTACCTTTAGGACTCATGCCCCTGGCGCGCACTTCGCCGCCGATTTCCACCAGGTAATTGGCGATTCCCTGGGTCTCCAGGTATTCCGCGACTTTATCCACTCCGAATCCTTTGGCAATGGCGGAAAGATCGCAGTATATTTCCGGGTCATCTTTTTTTACCGCTGGTGGGGAGAGGCGAACCGCTAACTTTTGATAACCGGTTTTAGCCAAGGCCTCTTTTATTTGGGCTTCGCCGGGTATTTCGCGTTTCTCTTTTGCCGGGCCGAAGCCCCACAGGTTCACCAGGGGACCCACGGTAATATCGAAAGCGCCGGCGGATTTTTTACTGGTTTCCAGGGCTTCGGCAATTACCCGGGCCGTGTCGGTCGAAATTTCGAACCATCCTGTTTCCCGGCAGCGGTTGAAGCGGGAAATTTCCGAATCTTCGCGCCACATGGACATCTGTTGGTTAACGGTGTCCAATCGGTCGGTAATTCCGGCGCTGAGGGTTTTAGTGATTTTATCGATTTCGTTTTCTTTCCATTGACTATTTTTGACCACCTTGACTTTATAGGTCGTGCCCATGGTGAAACCGGGGATTTCGATTAAGAGGTTGGCTGCGTCTTGTTCCCGGTCGCTGCAGTGGAAAAGGAAAATACATAAGACAAAAAGGAGCGTAAGGGTTCCGTTTGGTTTATTTCGAGACTTGCGATCCGCCGAAAAAATTAATCCCACAGTTTACCCAGTTTTGCCAATTCTTCGCTCACATATTTCCTGAAAAGAATTTCCCATTCACGGGAGCCTTCCGGCACTGTTCGTTTTTGAATTTTTACCCGTTCTTTTGCTTCCAATTCGATTTGTTCGAAAATTCTGAGTTCATCCATGATGAGGTGAAAGATTCTCAAGCGAATATTTCCAATATCGGCGTTGTAGTCGAGTTCTTCGTTGTTTTCGATATACCTGGAAACCAGGGATGACAGGTAGTTGACTTTATTTCTGGATAGTTTCAGGCTCATATGACGATATTCTCCTTTTCGGCGAGTTTTGTTTTTACCATTTTGAACATTTCGTAATAATCGACGTTGGTGCTCCTGATTTCTTCCAGTTTATTTTTCAGGATTTCTTTTACTTGTTCATCCAGCTTATCTTCTTTTTCCAGTTCCCTGGAGATAACCTCTTCAATTTCTTTTACGAGTTTGTCCCTATCTTCTGTAATGATCGCATTATCCCGCAATAAACCTTTGGCAATTCCAAAGGCCAGGTGTTCAATTTGCAGCTTATTTAGTCTCATACTGTTAATATATCAAATTTTATGAGATAAATCAACTTAGTGGGTTTTATTATTTTAAAAAAAACGGATGATTTTCGGCTGCAAAAAAAAAGGCCCGGAAGGCTTTCGCCTTCCGGGCGGTAACGAACTTCGAAAAAATCGGGCTTCGGCCCTTAATAAGAAGCTGTATCGGACGTTTCTACGTTGAGCGCGGGATTGTAGGTGTTGCTGGGGTGGGTAACGTTGGTTACCGTAATGGTAAAGGGGCCGGTTACTCTGACCTGGGAAGATACGAAGGTCACGGTGCCGTTAGTGCCGGTAACGCCGGATGTACTGCCGGTCACGGCGCCGCTCCAGGTAACGTAAACAGTGGCATTGGAGACCAGGGCGTTGTTGATATCTTTAATGGTGACAACGGCGGTGGATTTATATCTTTTCGCCACTTTGGTGATAGTCTGGGCTATGTTGCTGACATAAATATCAACGGCGGGGCCGGGGCAGGATATAGTGATTCCCACTACGGCAAAGGCGTCGACGACATCCTGGCAGTTATAGCCATAATCCAGGGCTGCTTGCTTGACGTCTTCAGCGCCTGAAGCAAAGGTTTCGCTGGCGGTCCAATAATCGGTGTTGGCCTTGGTAAAAATATCAAAGGCCATCCGGGTGGTCCAACCGGAAGATTGAGCGACTAAACAAAACACTTTGTTGTAAATACCGCTGCTGTAGTGAA